>NZ_JBNDKT010000033.1:0-91180 GCF_050435685.1 Paraburkholderia sp. GAS448 | reverse complement strand
CCTCGCGAATACGTCCAGTATTCGCTTCGTCGCAATCCTTGCGCTCGGCCCTTCTGGCGGCCAGCGCAAGCCCGTTATTAGCGTGAACAGGCCCTAGTGTGCCCCGGCGCCCCCCGGACACGTCAATGCACGACCCCAAACATCGCGTTGGCTCCGTCCTCCGGCGTCAGCCCCGCATTGAAATAGCCTTCGAGCCTCACTGCGGTCGCGTGATCCAGGACGAACGGCGGCCGGATGAAGCCGACGGCGAATGCGTGGTCGTACCATGCGCTCATCCACGCGCGCAATTCTGTCTCGTGCATCGACAGTTCCCCAGACTGTTCTGTACCCATGCATGCCTCCCTTTGCCGGAATCGCCACGTCAGGCAACGAGCGGCTCGAAGCTCATCCTGCACAGCGTGTCCGCGGGCGGGAACATATGCCAGGTGCCGTCGCCGTGCCGGAAGAAAAACAGCACGAGCGGCCCGGCGGGCCGCCTGACCTCGACGCACACCCGGCGTGTCAGACCGTCCTGCGAACGGTGCAGCGACAGCACGCGAACCGGCTGCGCGCCTGCGGTGGCCAGCAGTTTTTCGCGCAGTCCACGCAATGAGCCTGTCGCAACCATGTCATCCCCTCCTCGTGGCCTCTGGTGCCCATAGGAGGATCGTGCGGCAACGCCGGCGATTTATCAGTCGGCAGCGGCGGATTGTGGCTTCGGGAAACGCTGGTTAAAGCTTCAGGATTTCCTTAACGTCCACTCATTCCGCCACCAGACCGTGTCTGATCGCATAGCGGATCAGTTCCGCGTTGTTGTTGAGGCCGAGTTTCTGCATGAGGCGCATCTTGTGGGTGCTGATGGTTTTGGCGCTGAGCGAACACGATTCGGCGATGTCGTTGATGCTCTGGCCGGCCGCGAGCATCCGCAACACCTGAAATTCGCGGTCGGACAGAATCTCGTGCGGCGGCGCGTCGCCGGAATGCGTCTCGAAGACCATCGCGTCGACCAGCTTCGGGTCGATGAACCGTCCTCCGGCGGCCAGCTTGCGGATCGCCGCGAGCAGCACGTCCGGATCGCTGTCCTTCGTCACATAGCCGGTCGCGCCGGCCCGCAGCGCACGGGATACGACCTGTGCCTCGTTGTGAATGCTCAGCACCAGCACCGGCAAACCGGGTTGCTCGGCACGCACGCGCCGGATCAGGTCGACCCCGCTGATGCCGGGCATCGTCATGTCCAGCAGCATCAGATCGAACTGGCCGGTGCGCAGCCTGTCGAGCACTTCCGAGCCCTGCGACGCCTCGGCAGCGACGACGATGTCGGTTGTCGTGGCAATGATCTGCTTTAGCCCGCCGCGCACGATCGCGTGGTCATCGGCTATCAGGATATGGATCATTTTTCTCCCCGCCCTCGAGCGGAATGCGAATGGAAATGGCTGTGCCCGTGCCGGGCGCACTGTTGATCGACATCGACCCACCGATCAGGCGGGCGCGCTCCTGCATGCCGAGCAGGCCGTAGGAACTGCCTCTGCCCGCCGTCGCCGGATCGAAGCCGCAACCATCGTCGCTGACATGGAGTTCGAGCGCCGCGGCGGTGCTGGTCAGCGTGACGTCGGCGCGCGTCGCCCCCGCATGGCGCCCGACGTTGGTCAGCGAGGCCTGAACGATACGAAACACGGCCGTGGCGTGAGAATCCGGCAGCGTCGGCTCTCCCCCGTTGATGCGCAACTGGCAGGGAATGCGGTTGCGCCGGCCGAAGTCTTCGACCAGCCACTCCAGCGCCGAAACGATCCCGAAGTTCAGGGCGGCCGGCCGCAGATGGTTCGCGACATTGCGCACCATCCAGATGGTTTTCTCGACAAGTTCGCGCATGTCGTCGGTCTTCCGTCTCGCCTCGGGGTCTCCGCCAAGACGCATCTTCAGCAACGAAACGTCCATCTTCAAGGCCGTCAGCAACTGGCCCAGTTCGTCGTGAATTTCCATCGCGATGCGCTTGCGCTCTCCTTCGCGAATGGCCTCCATGTAGGCGGACAGTTCGCGCAACTGCTCGCGCGACTCGAACAGCTCCTGCTCGATGCGCTTCCTCGCCGAGATGTCGTTCAGGCCGACGTAGATCGCCGGCGCGTCGCCGTATGTCGCTACGCGCGCGGTTGCCATGGCCCAGAACGACGTGCCGTCCGCGCGCCGCAGGTGGACTTCCGAGTTGCTGAAGCTCCCCTCCCTGCGCAGATGGGAAACCAGCCTGTCGCGGTCCGCAGGATCGACATAGAAGTCGACGATGTTGGCCAGTGTCCCCACACGCACATCGATACCAAACAGTTCGCGCAGCGGTTCGTTCGAATACAGGATGACTCCCTCTGGCATCGAGGTGATGCAAAGCGGGATGGGACTCGTCTCGGCGATGGTGCGAAAGCGTGCTTCGCTCGACTGCAGTTTCGCTTCGGCCCGGAGGCGCTCTTCCATCTGGGCGGAAAGGCTCGCATTCGCCTGCGCAAGCTGTTGCGTGCGCTGCTCGACCCGCTGTTCGAGTTCGTCGCGGGCGCGCGACAACGCCGCTTCGGCCTGCTGGCGTATCGCCACTTCGTTTAGAAGCTGGCGGTTCTGCGCGACCAGTTGGCGGTGCATCGCGCGCATCGCCAGATGGGTCTCGATGCGCGCCATCATTTCGTTGACCTGCACCGGCTTGGTCACGTAATCGACGCCGCCTGCCGAAAAACCCTCGATCATGTCTTCGCTGTCCGTCAGCGACGTCATGAAAATCACCGCGATATCGCGCGTGCGCTCATCCGCCTTGAGCCGCCTGCAGGTCTCGAAGCCGTCGATACCGGGCATCTTCACGTCGAGCAGGATCAGATCGGGCCTCGAGAACAGCGCACGCTCGAGCGCCTCCTCGCCGTCGAGCGCAACGAGCACCCGAAAGCCCCGGTCCATCAGGCTATCGACGACCACGCCGAAATTTGCCGGCGTGTCATCTGCGATGAGGATGGTCGGACGCTCGCCGGAATCCGCGATCAGATCGCTCATGGTTCAGGCTCGCAGCTCATATGCCGTTCCACCAGCTGGAGGATCGCCCGCGACTGGTAGCCCCGCGCGAGCGCGCAAAGTTGCGCCGTGAATGGCAGATAGCGCGGATCGCTTGCTGCCATGCGCTCGGCCCACAGGACGATTTCAGACATGTCGCCCAGACGGGCGAGGCGATGAAGTTCCTCCATCTGCTGCTGAGGCACAGCCGGCGCGGACACGGCAGGCACGTCAGCGCGCCCCGGAGGCGCCTGCGCCACGTAGGTCCACTGCAGATCAAGCAGTGCGGCGATCTGCGTCAGCAATGCTTCCAGGTCGACCGGCTTCGAAAGGAAAGCATTCATGCCAGCGGCTATGCTTATCGCCTTGTCGGTTCCCGACGGGCTGGCGGACATCGCAACGACTGGAATGTGCTCGAAGCCCTGTACTCGACGCAAATTACGCGTCAACTGAAGGCCGTCCATTTCGGGCATCACGATGTCGGTGAGAATCAGGTCCGGCGTTTCGTGCTGCGCCTTCTCGAACCCCTCGCGCCCGTTTTCCGCCTCGACGGTGTCGAAGCCGAGACGGCTTAGCCAGTCCACGGCGACCGCGCGGTTGACCGCGATGTCGTCGACGATCAACACCTTCCTGCGTGGACCCTCGTAACTCGTCGCCATGTGCGCCGGCGGCGCGCCGGCACTCGCGGAAGCCATCGGCAAGACGCTCGCCGGCTCGAGTTCGAACCAGAACGCGCTGCCCTCTCCGAGATGACTCTCGACGTCGATCTCTCCTCCCATCGCGCGCACGAATTCCCGGCTGATCGCGAGCCCGAGGCCGGCGCCTCCGGCACGTCGTTCGGGCGAGCCCAGCTGCTCGAATGGCTCGAAGATCGTCTCCAGCTGCCCCGGACCGACGCCGACGCCCGTATCGCGTACTTCGAAACGGACCCGGTTCGACACGGACTTCGAGATATGCAGGCTGACGCAGCCGCTATCGGTGAACTTCACCGCGTTTGCCAGCAGGTTGAGCAACACCTGCCGCAAGCGCCGCTCGTCGGCACGCACACCGCTGGGGGCGTCCGGCGAGATTTCGCAATTGAATTCGAGGCGCTTCTGCTCAGCCTTCACGCCGATGATCTCGCGAATGACGTCGACGAGCCCCGCCAGCGGCACATCGCAGATCACGACACGCAACTTGCCAGCTTCGATCCTCGCAAAATCGAGCGTATCTTCGATCAAGGTCAGCAGATGTTCGCCACTGCGGCGGATGATCGCTATCCTTTCACGCTGAAGTTCGTTCAGTTCGGTGTCGCGTCCGAGGATCTGCGCATAGCCGAGAATGCCGTTCAACGGCGTGCGCAGTTCATGACTCATGTTGGCGAGGAATTCGCCTTTGGCCCGGTTAGCCGCTTCCGCCAGATCGCGCGCTTCGCGTTCGGCCGCGGCATCCCGCTCGTCGAGATAGGCACGATGCAACCGCGCCCCCATCGCATTGAATGCCGCCACGACGCGATCGAGTTCATCCGGCTCACGCGGCTCGCGACGCTGGAGAACGAAAGGCAGAGGGGCCTCACGGAAATCATAGCGCTCCACGGTTCGTGCGATGGCGGCCACATGGCGCATCACGAGGCGCGACAGGATGTAGATGGTGAACAGCGAGACGAGAAAGGTGTTGGCGCCCTGAGTCGCCAGAATCACCGCGGCGGTTCGCAGCAGATCGTGGTAGAGATCGGCGAGCGTCGCCTCGACGTAGAGTGTGCCGATCTTCCGGTCCTTGCCCTGCACGTCGTACACGAGCGGAAACTCACGGGCGATGACCGGACCTGCGGAGCGCCGGCCAGCACTCACATAGCTGGATGTGCCCGCTTTCCCGGTCTCGCGGATTTCCACGGCACGTATGTCGTCCAGACGCAGGATGCCGTTCAGTTCCAGTTGAAGTTGTGCGGCATCGAGCCGCCAGAGCGCTTCGGCGAGACTGTCGCGATTGCTGCGATCGATATCCGCAAGGCGATATTGAATCTGCGCCACGCCGCGATGGTAGTCGCCGTAAAGCTGCACCGCGGTCAACAGCAGCGTAACCGCGCAGCTGAACAGCAGCACCGTCACAAGAAGCCGCAATACGACGCTACTCCGAAAGCGGCTGACTGAACCCCACCACGTGTTGCGCATGTCGTCTGCCATACGTCCCCGCGAGTGCTCCGGTTCTTGTTTCGTCTATTCTGCACTCGTTGCCGAAGCGGGGTCTACGTACGCCCTGCCCGGTGCATCGCGAGGGTGGCCGGTCGGCGATTCCCCGCGCCCCACGGTCAGCGTCATTCAGATTCCCCATGATCGACAGTGCCCGCGCTGGACCAGACGGGCCGTTCAGATATGAGGAATTTTTAGTCGCGCACCACGGGCTGCCTACGTATCCCCGGATACAGCAGGACTTCATCGATGCATGAAGCCAGTTCGCAGAATATCGGCCAGGTGTTGCCGCCCAGTGCGCCGGGATGCGCCCGGCTCAGTTCCCGCAACGCGTCCGCGAGCCGCCGCACGGAAGCCGGGCCGCTATCCCGCAACGGCCAGCAGTGCATCAGGTAGCCCAGCGGTATGACGCTTCTGCTTTCGCACCACATGTCGAACAGACGCAGACACACGCTGTTCACCTGCTCGACTGCTTCCTCGTGGTCGGCCGGATGATCGGTCATGGTGCGCCCGCCGGAAAAGATGATCTCAATAGCCAATCCTAGGCAGGCTGACCATTTCACACAGTCAGGAAGGCTGGAAAATGCGCAGCAGGTCGGCTGAATCTCCCGTCAGGAAATCCTGAAGCCCATGCTCGAGCGCAGCGAACTGCCCTAAGCTATCGGACAAACGCCTTCAATTAATTTTTTAAGTTGGCGCTGACTTTATTGGCCTTGTTAGATGAATGTCAACTCAAGAACAAATGACAGATAAATAACCAATCCTGCCGCCACGATGCCGACCGCCTTCACGCAGACCGTCGAATCGCGCTTTGCCGACCTCACTCCAACGGCGAAGCGTATCGCGAGCTACATGCTGGCGAACATCGAACGGCTGGGCCTCGAAACCGCGGACCAGATCGCGCAACAAACCGGTACCAGCGGGATTTCTGTCGGGCGTTTTCTACGCTGCGTCGGCTATCGCAACCTCGACGACCTCAAGCGGGAATTGCGCGGCGCCCAGGAACGCCCGTGGATGATCACCGACCGGCTCGACGAATACCGCCGGTTATTGGCACAGTCGGGCGAGGCCAGCCAACCCGGCGAAGTCGTGGCAGCAGGCGAGAACGGCGCGCTGACGCGCTCACTCGATCTCGAGCTCGAAGCCATCCAGTACGTCTACCAGCTTGCGCGCACACCGGCCTTCGCGCGCATCGCCGGGCGCATCTCCAGCGCGGACGCGGTGTACATCCTCGGTATTCAATCGACGCGCGGCATCAGCAACGCCTTTTCCAGCTACCTCGAATACATCCGGCCGCGTGTGTTCTATTCCGACGGCATGTCTGGCTCGTACGTCGATTCGCTGAACTCGGAGTTCGCATCGCCGTATCTCGTCGTGACCGATACCCGCGCATACTCGCGCATTGCCCGCAACTACTGCGAGGCAGCCGCGCGGCGCGGCCTGCCGTTCGCGCTCGTAACCGATCTCTACTGCCCGTGGGCGCGCGATTTTCCGTGCGACCTGCTGCAGGTGAAAACCGACGTCGGCCAGTTCTGGGATTCACTCGCGCCGCTGACGTGCCTGTTCAATCTGCTGATCACATCGATCGTCGAACGGCTTGGCCCGACGATCGACGAGCGCGTCGCGCGCAATCGCGAATTGCAGCGCGAACTCGATCAGTTCGATCTTTAGCCCCGGTCTTTTGCCCTATACGCCCCCAATACACAGGATTCAAACGCCCCTTTCGATGACAGAACAACACCGACTCATCCCGATCACATCCGCGAGCCACGGCGTCGACATCGACCTGGTCTACGCGACCGACCGCAATCTGACCGGCAAGGCGATCTACAGGACGGCGCATTGCCTGCTGCTCGAACCCGCCGAAGCGGGCCTGCGGCGGGCAGTCGAAATCGCACGCGGCATGGGCACCACGCTGCGGATTTTCGACGCCTACCGGCCGCCTCAGGCGCAGCAGGTGCTGTGGGACTTTCTTCCCGATCCGACTTACATCGCAGACCTCACCCGTGGTTCGAATCACAGCCGCGGCACCGCGATCGATCTGACGCTCGTCGATGCGAATGGCGAGGCACTCGACATGGGCACGTGGTTCGACGCCATGACGATCGAGTCCGAGCATTTTCATCCGGACCTGCCCCAGCATGTGCAGCGCAACCGCCTGTTGCTGCTGGGCGTCATGCATGCGGCGGGTTTCACGCACATCAAGAGCGAATGGTGGCATTACGAGTTACCTGGCTCACGCGCGCTGCCGCTCATCGACAACAGCGAAAGCGGCCCGTTTCGTCTCATGTAGTGGCGTTCGATTTCCGGCATCCGATGTTCCCTTGCAGGCTCTACCCCCTTCCTTACGGAGCGAGTATGAAACTGGTATTGCGCAACGCGCTGGCAGCGGCAGCGGTCGCTTCCGCCCTGACCCTGACCTTCACGGCGGCTGGCCCGGCCGAGGCGGCCACGCCGAAGGACATGTTCGTCATGGCGACCTTCCTCGACGAATTCACGACGCTCGACCCCGGCGAAGTATATGAACTGGTGCCGGAAGAATATGTGGCGAACACATACGACCGGCTGGTGCGCGTCGATCTGAAGGACCCGTCGAAATTCAATGGCGATGTTGCGCAATCGTGGACCGTCAGCCCTGACGGCCTGACGTTCACGTTCAAGATCCGTCCGGGTCTCAAGTTCCACTCGGGCAATGCCTTGACGGCGGATGACGTCGCATGGTCGATCCAGCGCACGGTCCTGCTCGACAAGGGCGCGGCAGCGGTGCTGCAAGGCATCGGCCTCACGAAAGACAACGTGCTGCAAAACGTGAAGAAGGTCGACGACTCCACCGTCAGCGTCACGACCGACCAGAAATATGCGCCGACGTTCGTGCTGAACGTGCTCGGCGCGTGGCCAGCCTCCGTGGTGGACAAGCAGCTGCTGCTTTCACACCAGAAGGGCAACGACTTCGGCAATGACTGGCTGCGGACCAACGAGGCTGGCTCCGGCGCCTACAAGCTCGTGAAGTGGACGGCCAACGACAGCCTCGTGCTGCAGCGCTTCGACGGCTATCGCATGCCGCTCGCCATGAAGCGCATCGTGCTGCGGCATGTGCCCGAAGCGTCGAGCCAGCGCCTGCTGCTGGAGAACGGCGACGTTGACGTGGCCCGCAACCTGAGTCCGGACGATCTCGCCGCGGTGACGAAGTCGGGCAAGGCGCACGTGAGTACGGTGCCGCAGGCCACGCTTCTGTATCTCGGCCTGAACGTCAAGAACCCGAACCTCGCCAAACCGGAGGTCCAGGAGGCCATGAAATGGCTGATCGACTATAGCGGCATCCAGAGCAACGTCGCGAGAACCACCTACAAGGTTCACGAAACGTTCCTTCCTGAAGGGTTTCTCGGCGCGCTGAACACGGACCCTTATCAGCAGAACGTCGCGAAGGCGAAGGAACTGCTCGCGAAAGCCGGCCTTCCGAACGGCTTTTCCGTGACGATGGACGTGCGCAACGGCTATCCCTACGGCGAGATCGCGGAGGCCGTGCAGGCCAATCTCGCCCAGGGCGGCATCAAGGTTCAGATCATTCCCGGCGACAACAAGCAGACGCTCGCGAAATATCGCTCGCGCTCGCACGATATCTATATCGGCGAATGGTCGGCGGACTATATTGACCCGCATAGCAACGCGCAGGGCTTCGCGTGGAACCCGGACAACTCCGACAAGTCCGCCTACAAGATGCTCGCGTGGCGCAATTCGTGGGACATTCCTGATCTGACCAAAGAGACGAATGCGGCGCTGGCGGAATCGTCGACGGCGAAGCGCGCCGAGCAGTACCAGACGATGCAGAAGCAGATGCTCGCCCGCTCGCCCTTCGTGATCATGTTCCAGCAGGTCTCGCAGGTGGCGGCGCGCCCGGGCGTGACGGGTCTCGAAGTGGGCCCGATCAACGACCTCGTGTCGTATCGTGACCTGAAGAAGCAGTAACGCATCAGGCGAAGGCGAAACTGCCGTGGCTTCGCCTTCGCCCGAGGAGCTCATCATGTCGACACCCGTCACGACTCTCGATCGCCTGCGCGCCCTTTCAGCCGAAAGCGCCAGCATACGCTGGACATTGCGTCTCGCCCGCTGGATCGTCACGCTCGTGATCACCTTCAGCGGACTGCTCGCAGTCACGTTCGTGATCGGCCGCAAGGTGCCGATCGACCCCGTGCTGGCGATTCTCGGCGATCGTGCCTCGGCGACGGCGTACGCGGCGGCGCGTCTTCAGCTTGGTCTCGACAAGCCACTCGCGGTGCAGTTTCTGATCTATGTGCGCGATGTGCTGCACGGCAATTTCGGCATGTCGCTGCTGACTGCGCATCCTGTCATCGAAGACATCCAGCGCGTGTTTCCCGCGACCCTCGAACTGGCGACGCTGTCGACGATAATCGGCGTGCTGATCGGCGTTCCGCTCGGGGTGATCGCCGCGGTTCGCCACAACCGCTGGATCGATCACGTTGCGCGCTTTGTCGGGCTGGTCGGCAGCTCGGTGCCCGTGTTCTGGCTCGGCCTGATGGGCCTTCTGCTGTTCTACGCGAAGCTGCACTGGGTAGCGGGTCCCGGACGCGTCGATCCGGTGTTCGATGGTCTCGTCGAAACCCATACCGGCAGCCTGCTGGTCGATTCGATCATCGCCGGCGAATGGGACGTGTTCTTCAACGCGTTTTCGCACATTGCACTGCCTGCGGCGATTCTCGGCTACTACTCGGTCGCCTATCTGAGCCGGATGACACGGTCGTTCATGCTCGAACAATTGAGCCAGGAATACATCACGACCGCGCGTGCGAAAGGCTTGTCCGAGCGGCGCGTGATCTGGCGTCACGCATTCGGCAATATCGCCGTGCCGTTGTTGACCGTGATCGCCCTCACCTACAGCTATCTGCTCGAAGGCTCGGTGCTCACCGAGATCGTCTTTGCGTGGCCCGGCATCGGTTCGTATCTGACGGGCGCGTTACTGAACGCCGACATGAACGCGGTGCTCGGCAGCACGCTCGTGATCGGCATCACGTTCATCGCACTCAATCTGCTGACCGACGCGCTGTATCGCGTGTTCGATCCGCGTGCCCGCTGATGCTGAGGAGGTCTGTTTCGTGCGTCCCCCATCCGATCCCTCTACGCAAACCGCGCAAACCACGCAAACGCAGGACTGGCCGATGAATGCCGCGCCCCGACACTGGAAGGACTGGCTGCTGAGCGATACGCCCGCGTCCCGCAAACAGGCCGCGCTCGGCCTCGCGTTCCGCCGCTGGCGGCGCTTCGCGGGCAATCCGCTGTCCGTCTTCGGCTTTGTGATTCTTGCGCTGCTGATTGTCGTCGCGGCGATCGGCCCGCTGATCGCGCCGCACGATCCGCTGCAGCAGGTGCTGACCGACCGGCTCTTGCCGCCGGGTTCCGCCGCGCACTGGCTGGGCACTGACCAGCTCGGACGCGACATTCTTTCGCGTCTGATATACGGGTCGCGGCTCACGCTTTCGATTGCGATTCTGGTGGTGGTGATCGTCGTGCCGGTGGGCCTCTTGATCGGCACGACGGCTGGCTTCTTCGGTGGCTGGGTCGACAACGTGCTGATGCGCATCACCGACGTGGCGCTCGCCTTCCCGAAGATCGTGCTTGCGCTGGCGTTCGCCGCCGCGCTCGGCCCCGGCGTCATCAATGCGGTGATCGCGATTTCGATTACCGCGTGGCCCGCGTACGCGCGTCTCGCGCGCGCGGAGACATTGCGCCTCGTGCAGGCCGATTTCATTCACGTCGCGCGGCTGCAGGGGGCGTCGCGGCTGCGCATCCTGTTGCGCTATATCGTGCCGCTGTGCTCTTCATCGGTGATCGTGCGCGCGACGCTCGATATGGCCGGCATCATTCTCACCGTCGCGGGCCTCGGCTTTCTCGGACTCGGCGCGCAGCCGCCAAGTCCGGAGTGGGGTTATATGGTTGCGTCCGGCCGCAACGTGCTGCTCGACTCCTGGTGGGTGGCAACCGTTCCCGGGTTTGCGATCCTGCTGGTCAGTCTCGCGTTCAACCTGCTCGGCGACGGTCTGCGCGACGTCTTCGATCCGCGTCATGGAGGCTGATATGGAAACCGGCACGACACAGCCGCTGTGCGAAGTCGACGACCTGCGCATTGGCTTTCGAGGTCACGACGGCGAGCTGACCGAGGCCGTGCGCGGCCTGTCGCTGACGCTCAACCGGGGCGAGCGGCTTGGCATCGTCGGCGAATCCGGCTCGGGCAAGTCGCTGACCGGGCGGGCGCTGCTCGGCCTGCTGCCGCCTTCTGCGCAGTTCAGCGCGAAGACCATGCGGTTCGACGGTCAGGATCTGCTGGCGATGCCTGCGCAAAAGCGTCGACGGCTGTGCGGTCAGCAGATGGGCATGATCCTGCAGGACCCGAAATACTCCTTGAATCCGGTGATGACCGTGGCGCAGCAGATGCGCGAAGCGTTCGCGCTGCATGGTCCGAAGCTGGGTCGCATAGAGATGCGCGAGCAGATCGTCGCGGCCCTCGCGGCGGTGCATATCCGCAATCCGGAGCGCGTTGCCGATGCGTATCCGCACGAACTGTCCGGCGGCATGGGCCAGCGCGTGATGATCGCCATGATGGTGTCGTCCGGCCCGCGTCTTCTGATCGCCGACGAACCGACCAGCGCGCTCGATGTCCTCGTGTCGATGCAGGTGCTTGGCATTCTCGACGAGATGATCGAAAAGCACGACACAGGTCTCATCTTCATCAGTCACGACCTGCCGCTTGTGATGTCGTTCTGCGACCGGGTGGTCGTGATGTACGCGGGACGGGTGGTGGAAACCTGCGCCGCGCGCGACCTGGTTTTCGCGCAGCATCCCTATACGCGCGGGCTGCTGGCGGCAAATCCGCCGCTCGCGAATCCGCCTGACGAACTGCCGGTGTTGCAACGCGACCCCGCGTGGCTCACACCATCGACGGGAGCATCCGCATGATCGATGTCCACGGCATGACCGTCCGGTTCAAGACAAAGACGGGCTACTTCGATGCAGTGCGCGACGCAAGCTTTTGCGTCGGCGAAGGCGAAGTGTTCGGGCTGGTCGGCGAATCGGGTTCCGGCAAGTCGACCATCCTGCGCGCGCTCACCGGCCTCACGCCCACCGCGCGCGGCCAGATGAAAATCGGCTCGCACGTGCCCGGCGAAAGGATCGACCGCTCGTTTCGCCGCGACGTGCAGATGGTGTTTCAGGATCCATATGGATCGCTGCATCCGCGCTTCACGGTCGACCAGACATTGCGCGAACCGTTGACGATCAACCGCATCGACCGGCAGGACGAACGCATCGTCGAAGCTCTGCGCGAAGTCGGGCTGGGACCGGCGTTCCGCTTCCGCTACCCGCATCAATTGTCGGGTGGCCAGCGCCAGCGCGTAGCGATCGCGCGGGCGCTGATCGTCGAGCCGCGCGTGCTCCTGCTCGACGAACCGACCTCCGCACTCGATGTGTCCGTACAGGCCGAAATCCTCAATCTGCTGCGACGGCTTCACGTCGAACGCAATCTGACGATGATCCTCGTGAGCCACAACCTCGCGGTGATCGGCTTTCTCTGCTCGCGCGTGGCGGTAATGCGCAATGGGGAAATCGTCGAAGAGCTGGGCATCAATGCTATCCGCGCGCAGCAGGTTCAGCACGACTACACGCGCAGCCTGCTGCTCGCGACAGGAGGCTATCAGCGCAAGGTGGTCGACGTAATCGGTGTGGACGCCGCGCTTTAACGCTCGCGGTGATGTGGCTGTGGCAATCGCTGCCGCGACCATCGCCGCGGGGATGCGTGTCGCGCGCGCACCTGTCGGCGGGAAGGCGAACCGCGGCGCGTTCGGCACAAGTCGTCCAGCCTTTAGCAGTAAGCGACATTGTGCCATCTCCAGTGCAAGCCTGAAGGCGGAAAGCATTGCTGTATCCTGACGCCCTCGCTTGAACGGAGGATCCATGAAGCTTTCGAATTGCCTGACACTCACTGCACTTGCCCTGTCCATCACATCGGTTGCAGCGTACGCGCAAACCTCGCAGATCTATCGCTTCGGCGAAGGTCAGACGACAGTACAACCAGGCAACGCACACCCCACGCAGCCGCCCGCAGGTGCGCCAGCCAAAAGTCAGCAGCAGCAGCAACCACCTGCACCGGCCCGTCAGCCGCAGCCGAAAGCGACCTCGAACCATAAGCCGAAACATCACCATCACTACCGTCGTCACGTGCCTGCGCAGGATACGTACTCGCACGGCTGAAACGCCTGGCGACGGCCGCGTGAAGCCGACCCGGTCAGCGAGGCTGCGGCCGAGGTCGGGGCGGCGGCTGTGGATGCGGCCGGGGCGGCGGCCGCATCGGTGGTGGCGGTGGTCGCCTGTTTCATCTCGCATCCGTGATCACGGATGCGAGATGACGCGCACGGCCCGTGCGTCACCCTGCATGAAGCCAATGAATGACGGTCGCTCACTTCTGTTTTGACGAAGGCTTGTGCGCTGGCCTGTGCGTGTCCGGACGCCGGAAGACCTGATCAGCGATCTTTTTCTGCGGATCCGGCATGCTGTCGTACAACGGCTCGAACGCGGCCAGCAGTGTCTTGTTGCCGTCGGCATGCGCCTGCGCGATATCGCCCCATGATTTCAGGTTCTCGACTGCAGTTTCGCTTGCCGTACCGTTACGACGCGCCTCGAACAGGTCATGCATGGTCCGGGCGTTGTCGCGCATCACATCAGCGACTTTCGCCCACTGTGCTTCCTGATCCTTCGTAATCTTGAGTTCCGAATGAAGGTCGCTGATACGCTCTTCAACATGACTGTCGCGCTGCGCCATCGAGCCGGATGCCGGCTTCGCACTGGCCGCGGGTGGAGTGGATGCCGCAGGGGTCTGTGCCCACACGTTGGTCGCGAGTGCGAGTGCTGCCACAGCAAGTGCGGATTTCATGCATTCTCCCTTGAGTGTCCGGTTCACGTACCAAGGTATATACCAGGTCGATGACACGCGCAAACCCAATCGTCCTCCGGCAACGCGCGAGATATTACGTGCGTAATGAGTAGGCAAGCCGCGCAGGCAATGCAACGCAGGCGAAGCAGCGCAGGGAAATCAGCGCAGCGAGAGCGGGCGATGCATCGCGCATCCCGTATCGCCCGCGGGATCATCACGGGATCAGGATGACCGATCCCGTCGTCCTGCCCGTCTCCATCAGCCTGTGTGCTTCGGCTGCGCGTTCGAGTGGCAGCCTCGTGCCCGCCTGAACGTTCAGCCCATCCGCCAGTTTGCCGAGCACGATCTGCGCCGCGGCGCGGTATTGCGTGGTATCGCGCATCAACCCGATTACACTTGGGCGCGCAAGCGCAATCGATCGTGCGGGACCGAGTTCTTCGATCGAGAGCGCCTCTACAGGACCCGCGACCTGACCGATGCTTGCGACTACGCCAAACGGCTTCACGACGCCGAGCGTGCGCCTGAGTGTGTCGCCGCCAATGCCGTCGATGGCCAGATCGACACCTGCGCCGCCACCGAACACGCGCACTGCTTCGACGAAGTCTTCGCTGCGATGGAGCACGGCCTGATCGAGCCCATGCGCCTTCGCCAGTGCGGCCTTCTGCGCTGTTCCGACCGTGCCGATCACGCGTGCCCCAAGGGCTTTCGCCCATTGCACAACGATGAGGCCAAGCCCACCCGCGGCAGCGTGGACGAACACCGTGTCACCCGCCTTGATCTCCCGCACGCGATGCAACAGCATCCAGGTCGTCACGCCGCGTAGGAGCCCGGCCGCCGCGGTTTCATTCGACAAGCCATCGGGCAACCGCAACACGCGCTCAACGGGCAGATTGCGAAGGTTCGTATAGCTCCCCGTCGGCAGCCCCGCATAGGCCACGCGCTGGCCCACTGCCACGTCGATCACATCCGCACCCACCGCTTCCACGACACCCGCTGCTTCCACGCCGAGCACGGCCGGCAGTTCCGGCAAGCGGTGCAGCCCTGTGCGGAAGTAGATGTCGACGAAATTGACCCCCACCGCCGTCTGGCGGATCTGCACTTCACCCGGGGCCGGCGGCGGCACCGCATGTGAAAACGTGCGCAACGCATCGGCGCCGCCGTAGCTGTCGATGCCAATCTGATATGCGTCCTGCTGTCCCATCGTTGTGCTCCGGTCTGATGATGAGAGCGATCATAGGTTCGTGCATAATCCACTGAAACTCCCAATCCCTCACCATCTCCTGTGCAAAATTCGACCGATCCCGCGAAGGCCGCGCCCGCTCCGCAATGGGACGACATCCGCTACTTTCTGGAGGTGGCGCGCGGCGGAAGCCTGTCGGAAGCGGCGCGCACACTGGGCGTCCAGCACTCGACCGTCGCGCGGCGCATCGGTGCGATGGAGAAAGCGCTTGGCGTGCGACTCTTCGACCGATTGCCGCGCGGCTGGCCGCTGACCGAAGAAGGCCAGACGCTGGTCGAGCGCGCCGAGCGCGTCGAAGAGGAAGCGCATGGATTCGTGCGCGCCTCGCGCGGGGTGGTGACGTTGCACGGCACGGTCCGTCTGTCGGTGCCGCCGGTGTTTGGCAGCCACTTCCTCGTGCCGCGTCTCGCCGGCTTCAGGCGTGCCTGCCCGGGCGTGCTGCTCGATGTCGTCGGCGAGACGCGCTCTGCGAATCTGTTCCGGCGTGAAGCGGATCTGGCAGTGCGCCTGTCCCGACCGCAGGAACCGGGGCTGGCCGCGCGGCGGCTCGGCACGATGCGTTTCGCCATGTATGCGACGCCGGAGTGCGCCGGACGGCCACCTCGCGAATGGGAATTCCTCGGCTACAACGACGTGCTCACGCCACAGCAGCAGTGGCTCCAGCAGTTCGCCGATGAACGGCCCTTTGCACTGGTTGCGAACGATCTCGTCTCGATCTATCGGGCGTGTCGCGCGGGCCTCGGGGTCGCCCTGCTGCCGCGCTTCATTACACACGGCGACGACACGCTGGGGGTGCTCGACACCCAACCCGTCTGCGATATCACGCGCGAAATATGGCTCGCGGTGCATCCGGACGTGCGCCGCTCGCCGCGTGTGCAGGCGGTTGCACAAGCGATCGCCGACGCCGTGCGCGAAGCGGAAGACAACCTGTGAAGCGTCCGCCTCCAGGGCGGATCATTTTTGAGCGGCTTCAATTCGGCGTGCCTCGCAGGCATAGTTGACGTTTTCAGCCACGCGCGTGATCACAGGAACAGGCATGAACGAAGCATCCCATTCAACAACGAATCATTCATCCCCGACGACAGGCGCCCCGCACCTGCGCGACGCAAATGAGGCGGACCTGCCCGCGATCCAGGCCATCTACGCGCATCACGTGCTGACCGGCGTCGCATCGTTCGAAGAGACGCCGCCCACGGTCGACGAGCTGCGCGCACGCCGTGCGTCGGTGCTTGGACACGGCCTGCCGTACATGGTCGCGGAGATCGACGGCGTGGTCGCGGGCTACTGTTATGCGACGCCGTACCGGCCACGCGCGGCGTACCGACATACCATCGAGGATTCGATCTACATCGGTGAATCGTTTCGCGGCCGCGGCCTCGGGCGCGTCCTGTTGCAAGCCTTGATCGAGCGCTGCGAAACAGGACCGTGGCGGCAGATGATCGCCGTCATCGCCGACGGTGGAAGCGGCGGTTCGCTATCGCTGCATGGCAGCCTCGGGTTCGAGCTGATCGGCACCTTGAAGTCCGTGGGCTTCAAGCACGGACGGTGGCTCGATACGACCTTGATGCAACGCAGGCTCGGTGCGGGTGCGGATACCTTGCCGGCGGACGTTGCGGACAGGGACTGACGGCGCACGTCATATCCAAATCTCCATTGCTTCGTTTGCGCTGCGGGACGCCCATGCGACGATCTTCGTACCGCAGCGGCGCCAACGTATCGATCGGGAATTCTCCGTCAATCGCCCACGATGCATGCCGCGACAACGACATCCTGAATCACATCGCAGGCAAGGAGATCTTCTCGATGACATCGATCAAGGCAAGCGCGTTACGTCTTCTCATACCCGGGATGGCGCTTCTGACGGCTTTCGCGTCAAGCCTTTCCGCGTTCGCGCAGAGCACCGATTCCGCCAGCGACAAGGTGCTGCGCATCGGCTATCAGAAAGCCGGGCTGCTGGCGGTCCTGAAAGCGCAGGGCTCGCTGGAACGGAAGCTGACGCCGCTTGGCTACAGCGTGAAATGGTTCGAGTTTCCGGCGGGTCCGCAACTGTTCGAAGCGTTGAACGCGAACAGCGTCGACTTCGGCTATACCGGCGCCCCGCCGCCCGTGTTTGCGCAGGCGGGGGCGGTGCGTTTCGTCTACGTCGGTGCAGAGCCTGCCGGGAACGGCAATGAAGCGCTATTCGTCAAGCCCGACTCGCCGCTACGCACACTCGCCGATCTGAAGGGCAAACGCATCGCGCTGCAGAAGGGCTCAAGTTCGCACTATCTGCTGCTCGAGGTGCTGCGCCGGGCCAACCTGCGCTATGAGGACATTCATCCTGTCTACCTGCCGCCTGCCGACGCGCGCGCGGCCTTCGAAAACGGCGACGTCGACGCATGGATCGTCTGGGACCCGTACTATGCCGCCGCGCAGCAGGCGCTCAAGGTGCGCACGCTTGCGGACTATTCGACAGGCGAGTCCGTGCACAACTTCTACGAAGCGACCCGCAATTTCGCGCAGCAACATCCGGATCTCGTTGGCGCGATTCTCGGCCAGCTGCGTAGCACAGGCCTGTGGGTCAACGAGCATCCAGCCGAAACCGCCGCGCTGCTCGCGCCCAAGCTCGGTCTCGATCAGGCGCTTGTCGAAAAATGGGTACGACGGGTGCCGTACAACACGACCGCCGTCACCGACGATATCGTGAGCGGACAGCAGAAGGTCGCCGATGCGTTCTACGGCGCGCATCTGATTCCCCAGAAGATCACGGTGAAGGATAACGTCTGGCAAAACCGCGAGGTCACCGCGAGCCTGGCCGCTAAATGAAGCTTCACGCAGGCGGCGTCAGGCGTCGGAAGAGTGTCGGATAGTCGAGCACGAGGCCGTCTTCGTCGATCTTCATGTTCGCCGCGAAGTGACGGAAGATTCCTTCGTAGCGATACTCGCGATTCAGTTCGATGCACGAATAGGCCTGCTCGACGCGCGTCACTTCGAGATCGGGCGTTGAGATATAAGCCACCTGGATCGGCTTGCGCTCGCCTTCGGCGAGCTGCAGGCGGCGGATCGGCAGCGTGTTGGTGAACGGTGTCGCGGCGATATCGATGTCGATGCAGCCTTCGATCGCATCGAGTGTCCTGCCACTGCCGTCGCGCCAGTGGCCCGCGCCGTCGCCGTGCAGTTCGAGTTCACCGCCGCCCGCAACCCGCAGCGACGCGTGCGTCACGCGCCATTGCGGGTCACAGGTAACGGTGTAAAAGAGCCCGTAGGACCGCCCATACCGCTGTCCGACCACGGCGCTCTCGACATGGAAGCCCTCGCTTCGCGCATCGAACGCCAGATTTTCGATGCCCTCGCCTTCCTCTGATGCCCAACGCACTTCGCGCATGTCGCTGCCTCCTCTGGACGATTGAATCCGAACGCACCCTGTCGCCGCTGACTGGCGGCAGACGCGTTGCGGCAACAGTGGTCTCTATCGCCATCGTACCCCGACCGTCAGGGACACGTTGACGGTCTTCTCTCCTGGCCGCCCGCAAATAGCTACTATCATCGCGCACGCATCCCCGCTGCCCATATCTACCCTATGCTCGCGGTTCGCCCTCCTCGCCGGGCGCACGCAACCGTGCGCGTCTGATCCGCGCCACTCCTGACATGCACACCGCCACTCACATAGAAACCGCCGCGCTCCGCACGTTATTGCGCAGTCTCGGCCAGATCGTGTTGCAGCCGAATGCTGTCACCGGCGCCTGCGTGCTCGCCGCGCTTTTCTTCTGCGATGTCCGTCTTGCATGTGCTGCGCTCACGGGCGCGGTCGCCGCGAACGTGAGCGCCATCCTGGCGGGCTACGACGAGCGCGATACGCAGCTGGGGCTGCACGGATTCAATGGCGCGCTGGTCGCGCTCGCCGCGTTCACCTTTGTCGCCAACAATGCGACCGCCACCGCCATCGCCATCCTCGCGGCGACCGCTACGGCCTGGTTGCTCGAGCCGTGGTCACGGTGGCTCCGCAATCGCGGGCAAGGCTTCTATTCGAGCCCGTGCCTGATCGTCACGTGGATCTGGTTGCCGTCGATCAGGCTCGCGGAAAAAACGCCTCCGCTCAAGGCGCACGATGCGGTGTCGTTCGTCACGGCGCTCGACGGAGCATTCGCGGGACTTGCGCAGACGACGTTCGCTCATGGCGCGTTATCGGGACTGCTCGTGCTCGCGGGTATCGCCGCGTCTTCCCGGCGCTACGCGTTGTGGGCGCTCGTCGGTACAATCGTCGCGAGCGGTGGGTACTGGCTGCCCGGTGCGGGTTCGTCTTCGCTTGAAGCTGGCCTGCTCGGGTTCAACGGCGCATTGACGGCACTCGCTGTGGCAGACTGCGGCGTCGTCATCACGTTGGGCGCCATTGCGCTGTCGGTTATGCTGCAGCAGTTCACCGCCTACGGCGGATGGCCGTCGATGACCGCGCCGTTCGTCATCGCGACGTGGAGCGCGCACTGGCTCGCGCGCCGTCGCGTGCAAAACGTCCGTGCCGACGTCGTGGCGGGCACACAGCCGGGGCCGCCCGCCACAACCACCAGACAGAAGTCGCGCCGCACCATCTGAGGAGACGCTGGAATGTCTTTCGCCCATACCCCCGCCGGCCACGTTGCCGGACCGGCTTCGATCTCCGACGCGGAACGGAGCACCCGCGTCGATCTCGCCGCAGCCTATCGACTCGCCGCGCTCAACGGCTGGGACGACCTCATCTACACCCACATTTCCGCAAGCGTGCCCGACGAGCCCGGCCATTTCCTGATCAACCCGTTCGGTCTCGCATTCGATGAAGTCTGCGCGTCGAATCTGGTGAAAATCGACATCGCCGGAAACATCGTCGGCGCGAGCGAGCATCCGGTCAATGCCACGGGATTCGCACTGCACGCAGCCGTTCATGCAGCACGTAGCGACGCATTCTGCGTGATGCATCTACACAATACGGCGGGCATCGCCGTGTCGTTGCAACGCGCGGGGTTGCTGCCCGCTTCGCAGCATGCGCTGCGTTTTTACGGCCAGCTTGCATACCACGACTACGAGAGCCTCGCGTTCACGCCCGCCGAAGGCGAACGGCTCGTCGCGCATCTCGCCGACAAACCAGCGATGCTGCTGCGCAATCACGGTACGCTGACGACCGGACGCACGGTCGCCGAGGCCTGGGTATTGATGGCGACGCTGATCAAGGCCTGTGAGATCCAGCTGCACGCGCAGTCCGGCGGTGGCGAACTGGTGCTGCCGTCCGAGGCAGTTGCGGAGCGGACGGCGGAACAGTTGCGCGACGGCGGCGCCGTTGAAGGTGTGATGGAATGGCCTGCGCTGTTGCGCAAGCTCGATCGCATCGACCGCTCGTATCGCGATTGAATGACATCTTTCCAGCTTTCACGATTTCATTTGACCCAAAGGAGGAGCTTCAATGCCCACGTTCCATGTCGAACTGTTCGAAGGACGCAGCCTCGAACAGAAACGTCAATTTGTCGAAGCAATCACGAAGACCACCTGCGAATCGCTCGGCGTCGAGCCCAATTCCGTCGAGATCATCCTGACGGAGGTCAAACGCGAGCACTGGGCGACGGCTGGGAAGCTGTGGTCGGAGGCGTAGGCTGATCGACGGCGGCGCGTGAGGTTTCGTTTGTTTCGCGCGCTGCAACGTCAATGTTTGATCCTTGTTCTCCTGATCCTTTGTTCTTCTTTGTTTTTGACCCTTTGTGACAGTGCAAACCGGGGCGATCGTATATCGTCTTGCAGGCGGCTCTGTCATCGAGCCCATGATTCCGCGCGTCAGACGCGCAAACGGGTGACACCTGCACCCAGATGTTTCTGAATACGCCGGTTTGCGCTCACAACAGGCCGCACTTTCGTATCGCCATCAATCGATAAGTCACTGCAACGGTTGACCGTTCGCGTGCCACTCTGAAAGTCACGCGACTGGTGTGCGTAAACGATACATATTGCAGCGCGGTCTATTGCCGCAGTTCCCCGTGCGACAGCGCGCCGCAGAGCACAAAACCGCCTCCCCCAAAGTTGATACCGATCAACAGGTTAACGAGATAGAAACATCCCGCGCCCGCCCGAACCGCGTTAAATCGCCGCATCGCGCATCGCAGCAAACTCGCGCGCATTTCCCTATTCTTGCGTTCATCTGCACACCGCAGTGCGCGTCGACAACGGTCGTTGCGCGTAGTCTGATTACCGCATCCTCGCCATGAACACCGCACTCTCGGCATTCGATCTCGCCCGGCTTCAGTTCGCGTTCACTGTTTCATTCCACATCGTTTTTCCAGCGCTCAGCATCGGGCTCGCCAGCTTCATCGCCGTGCTCGAATGGCGATGGCTCAAGACCGGTAAGGCGTACTACAAAGACCTTTGTCTGTTCTGGTCGAAGATCTTCGCAGTGGCCTTCGGCATGGGCGTCGTTTCTGGCGTCGTGATGAGCTACGAGTTCGGCACCAACTGGGCCGGCTTCTCCAGCTTCGCGGGGCCGGTCACCGGTCCGCTTCTGATGTACGAAGTGATGACCGCCTTTTTCCTCGAAGCGGGCTTCCTCGGCATCAT
The DNA here is from genome assembly GCF_050435685.1 of Paraburkholderia sp. GAS448. NCBI lineage: Bacteria > Pseudomonadati > Pseudomonadota > Betaproteobacteria > Burkholderiales > Burkholderiaceae > Paraburkholderia > Paraburkholderia sp. GAS448. The sequence goes on along the minus strand of NZ_JBNDKT010000033.1, from coordinate 69,288 downwards.
GCTGTTCGGCTGGCAGCGCGTGAGCCCACGCGCGCACTTCGGCGCGACGCTGATGGTCGCCATCGGCACCCTGATCTCGATGTTCTGGATTCTCGCGTCGAACAGCTGGATGCAGACGCCGCAAGGCTTCGAAGTCGTCAACGGTCAGGTCGTGCCGCTCGACTGGTTCAAGATCATCTTTAATCCGTCGTTCCCGTATCGCCTTGCGCACATGGCCATTGCGGCCTTCATCGTCGGCGCGCTGGTCGTCTCGGCGACGGGCGCGTGGCATCTGTTGAAGGGTCGACGCGACCCTGCCGTGAAGAAGATGTTCTCGATGGCGCTGTGGATGCTGTTGATCCTCACGCCGATCCAGGCGTTCGTCGGCGACCAGCACGGTCTCAACACGCGTCAATATCAGCCGGCCAAAATCGCCGCAATCGAAGGCTTGTGGGACACCGAAAAAGGCGGCACCGCGCTGAACCTGTTCGGCATCCCCGACATGCAGGCGGAAACGACGCGCTATGCGGTTTCTATCCCGCACCTCGGCAGCCTGATCCTCACGCATAGCTGGGACGGCGAAATTCGCGGGCTGAAGGAGTTCGCTCCCGAGGACCGCCCCAATTCGACCGTTGTGTTCTGGAGCTTCCGCATCATGGCCGGGCTCGGCGTGCTGATGATCGTGATGTCGGCGGCGGCATGGGTGCTGCGTCGTCGCGGGCGGCTGTACGACACGAAGTGGTTCCACAAGCTCGCCATCGCGATGGGCCCGACCGGTTTCATTACGCTGCTCGCGGGTTGGGTCACCACTGAGGCCGGTCGTCAGCCGTGGGTCGTATATGGCGTGATGCGCACGGCGCAGGCGGTGTCGCCGCTGACGACACAACAGGTTGGGATTTCGTTGATGGCCTTCGTGGTTGTCTACTTCCTCGTGTTCGGCACAGGCATCTACTACATGCTGAAGCTGATTCGTTCAGGCCCGTCATTGCCCGGTCACACGCCTCACGGCCTGCCCGATACACCTGATCGCACCGCGCGCCGCCCGCTGTCCGCCGCCGACGCGTTGATCGACGCTTGAGCACGTAAAAACCCCTGTCATTCGAGGCAAAAAATGGACGTAACAGTAGTGTGGGCTGCGATCATCGCACTCGGCCTGTTCATATATGTGGTGCTGGACGGCTTCGACCTGGGTATCGGAATCGTGTTTCCGTTCTTCCCCGATGAACAGGAACGCGACCTGATGATGAACACCGTTGCACCCGTATGGGACGGCAACGAAACCTGGATGGTGCTGGGCGGCGCCGGGCTGTTCGCGGTGTTTCCCGTCGTCTATTCGACGGTGCTGTCCGCGCTGTATCTGCCGCTCATTTTCATGCTCGCATGCCTGATCTTCCGCGGCGTGTCGTTCGAAATCCGTGCGAAGGCGAATCGCACGAAACATCTGTGGGATCTTGCCTTCATCGGTGGCTCGGCGGGCGCGGCATTTTTTCAGGGGATCACGCTCGGAACCTTTTTGAAGGGCATCCCGGTAGTGGACGGCAGCTACGCCGGCGGCGCCTTCGACTGGCTGACGCCGTTCAGTCTCCTGACCGGTCTCGGTGTCGTTGTCACCTACGCGCTGCTTGGCTGCTGCTGGCTGGTCGCGAAGACCGAAGGCGACCTGCAACGGCGCCTGCATCGCGTCGTGTGGCCGCTTACGATCGTGCTGCTTGCGTTCATTGCCCTGGTCAGCCTGTGGACGCCCCTCGCGGATCAAAACATCGCGCAGCGCTGGTTCGATTCGGGCCTGTTTTACCGCTTGCTGCCCGTCCCGTTCCTTGTCGCGATCTGCGCGTTCTTCATGTATCGCGCGGTGCGTGAGCGCCATCACAAGACACCGTTCGCGCTCGCGCTCGGGCTCGTTCTGCTGGGCTACGCCGGATTGCTGGTGAGCCTGTGGCCGTATGCGATTCCGTCGAGCCTGACGCTGTGGGAAGCCGCCGCGCCGAGGTCGAGCCAGATGTTCACGCTCGTGGGCGCGGCGGTGATCATTCCGGTCATCATCGCCTACACAACGATGGGCTACTGGGTGTTTCGCGGCAAGGTACGCCACGGCGACGCGCACTACCATTAGCCGATCCTGCCAGTTGCCCCATTCACCCCATGCACCCCGCTTCGATGACCGTCCTGCACCGCAACACTCCGCCCGATCACGCCTCCGCACACCGCAAACTGCCAGGCTGGGTCTGGTTCATTGCGCTCTGGTGCGGCGGTGTCGCCGCGGCGGTGTCGCTCGGGTTTGTGTTCAAACTGTTCATGAACGCGACCCTCTTCGCCATCACCCGCTAGGCGTTGCGCGAACCCGGCAGGCGCGCCGCAATCCGCGTGGCATATTCTGCAACGCCCCGCTCATCCGGCTTCAAAATCGGTTCAATCCGCTCGTCTACGTTGCAGGCCATATGAATCCTGTCTGACCGGTCAACTACAGGCGGCGCAGGGGCGTCCCGGCGGTTCGACGCATCTCCGGGCGCGCATTGGCTCGTAGCATCGGGCAGAATGAAAACCTGCGGCGCCGTTCGATCCACGAGCTGCAAAAACAACAGCTGAAGCAGAACCGGCAGCGCCCACACGCGGAGACATCATGAAGTTCCTAGTGGCCGACGACCATGAACTGATCCGCCAGGGTGTCAAAGGCTTGCTGCGCGGACTCGATCCCGATGCGCAGTTCGATGAGGCCGACAGCTGGGAAACCCTCGCCGCCGCCGCGCGCCCCGATGCCAATCACGACCTCGCGATCGTCGATCTGCACATGCCGGGAATGGAGGGCGCAGGCTCGCTCGACATCCTGCTGAAAGCGAACCCCGCGTTACCCGTCGTCGTCCTTTCCGCCGAAGAATCGCCCGACGAAATGCGCGCGGTGCTGGCCGCCGGCGCGCTCGGCTTCGTGCCGAAACGGCAGCCCGCGAGCGTGATGCTCAAGGCCATCGAACTGGTGCTGTCGGGCGGCGCCTATGTCCCGATGGAAGCACTGAGCCTGCTTGGCACCCGCGACGCCCAGGCGACGACCACCGCAGGCTCGCCCGCCGGCGTCGACGCCGGCGTCGCCGTGGCCGCGCCGCTCGCGCCCGAACGGGTGCCGCAGACGTTGCAGCCGCACCAGCAGCATCTGCTGGAGAACCTGTCGCCGCGCCAGCAGGACATCATGCGGCTCGTGCATCGCGGCTGGACCAACAAGATGATCGCGCGCGAACTGGGCGTCGCCGAGGGAACCATCAAGGTGCATCTGTCGGTGATCTTCCGGGCGCTTGGCGTGCACAACCGCTCGATGGCGATCGCGGTCATCAACGGCTGGCTCGAGGCAGGCAGGACGCTTTGATCATCCTTTGACTGCACCTTGAAGGCCTGCGGCCGCCCACGCAAAGCGTCACGGCACCGTAGCGCAAAAGGCTCAGCGCACCCGCTCCCAACCGCGACACCTGCTCAAGGCACGTAGTCGTGTCCCCCGACCACCGTGGCATCGCGCCCAGCGGGCACAGCGGCATCCGGGTTACCGGCGGCTACTTTCTGTAGAGAGGATGCACCCTGCTGCCGCCACAGGCTCTCCAGCGTGCGACGCAGCCGCGCCGGCGTCACAGGCTTGTGCAGCACAGGGATGCCCTGCGCCGCCAGCGCCTCCAGTTCGGGCGACGCCATATCGCCGGTGATCAGCAGCGTCACCACCTTCGGCTGACCCGCATGCCGCAGCGCCTCGCGCACGGCCGACAACGCCTCGGCGCCGGTCCGGTGGTTCGCCAGCTGGTAGTCGCACAGCACGGCGTCCGGCAGGAAGCCTTCGTCCACCGCCCTAAGCGCCTGAATCTCGTCGGGCACGCCGCGCGCAATGCAGCCCCAGCGGCCGAGCAGGCTCGACAGCCCTTCGAGTATCGACGGATCGTCGTCGATGCACAGCACCCGCCGGCCTTCCGCCGATGCCCCGCCCACGGCAGAGTCGCTCAGGCTCGACACAATCCCGTCAGGATCGCCCGCCTGCACGGGAAAACGGAACACCGAGCCGCGTCCGGGCACCGAACGCACCTGCAACTCGCCGCCCATGAGGCCGACAAGCCGGCGCACGGTCGGCAGGCCCAACCCGTGCCCCTGGCGCGCGTCGCGCTGCGGGTTGGCGACCTGATAGAACTCCTCGAAGATCCGCTCCTGTTCTTCAAGCGGGATGCCGATGCCTGAATCGCGCACCTCGATGTAACCGCCCGAGCGCCGGCCGGAGCGCCGCAAGCCCATCCAGATGGCGCCTTCCTCGGTATAGCGGACCGCGTTCGACAGCAGGTTGCTCAGCACCCGTTCGAGCAGCACCGGGTCGCCGTGCGCCACCATCGACGTCGGCGCGATGCGCAGCGCCAGCCCTTTCGCCGCGGCCTGCGGACGGTACTGGTTGCCGACCCGCTCGAACAGTTCAGCGAGCCGGAAGTGCAGCCGGATCACCTGCGTGACGCCGCTCTCCAGCCGCGCCAGATCGAGCACCTGGTTGAACAGCTGGTTCAGCGCCTCGACGTTGCGCACGATGTGGTCAGCGGTTTTTGCGTGCTGGGCCGGCGCGGCGGCGCCGTCGTTCAGCGACGCCGCGAGCAGGCCGATCGCATGCAGCGGCTGGCGCAGATCGTGGCTGGCCGCCGCAAAAAACCGGGTCTTCGCCAGACTCGCCTCTTCCGCGACCAGTTTCTGCGCCGCCAGCGATTCGGCCAGGTATTGCTGGTCGACGCGCGCCTCGACCACGCGCCGGAACAGCTTCCGGTAACTCACGGCATAGACGTTGATCGCGCAGAAGAAGAACGCGAGGACGATCGCGAGGATCGTGCGGTCGAACGTATGCTCGCTGAAGTGCAACGCGATGGCGGGTAGCAGCAGGAACGGGATCGCGGTGGCGAAGTTGAGCAGGTCGAAGCCGTTCGACATGAATACGCCCGCCGCCAGCGTGACCAGCATCACGGTATGGAGCAGCGGCAGATCGGTGTTCTGACTTTGAAACGCAAACCAGATCGACACACCCGGCGCCAGGTACAGCAGCACGCCGCGCAGCGCGTGCAGGTTGACCCAGGTGCGGGGCGTCACTGCGTCGGGGTGGCGGCGCTTCCAGAGCCAGAGCGCAAGGCCCCCGCAGTTGGCGAGCGCGTAGAACCCGAAACACAGCGCGAACAGATGCGGCGAAGGCATATGCGCCCAATAGATCGCCACCAGCACGACAATCGAAAACCAGTGCGACACGAACGCAATGGGGTCCTGCGCGTACAGAACCCGTACGAGGTCTTCGTCGATGGCGCGCTGGATAGGATCTGCCCGCATCGTGCGGTCTCCTGGCCGGGTCCGGCAATTTCGATGAACGGGCGCAAAACGCGGTGGGAACGGATGCAACGGACAGCTGTGCAGGCAGCAGCGGAAGGACACCGGCCGCTGACGGCGGACAGTGCAGCCCGTGCTGCGTTGTCACGCTTGGCCTTGCCGGCGACGGTTTACCCGGCAGTTTACCCAACAGCTATCACTTAATCCATATAGGCGAAGTCGCCCGCAATAACCATACTCCGTTCACCTTCCCAGCGCGGATCAAGGCCTTTCAAGGCTTTTCACGCAGCCCGCAACCCGGGCTTCCGGCGAATTCGCCGCTCACCGCGCTCTATGCCCCGCTTTACGATGGAGGCTTTCATGGGCGCTGTAGCGAGCCGCGAGCTGGCACGACATCTCGACGACGCAATCCTGCCGGAACTCTGGCGCCGTCGCACGCAACTGTCGGACGACGAGATGGTATCGATGTACGACCTCGTGCGGCGCGCGCTGCGTGCCTACCATCCCGTCGAGTTGCAGGCGCTCGGCGAGGACAAGGAAGAACTCGTCGCCCAGTTCATCTACACGAAGGTGCTGCGCCTCGCCCCCGGCCATTCCGAGTCGCAGGCCTGCCCGGAAAGCGCGCCGTCCAACAGCTATGCGCTCTGCGCGTATTTCCGCCGCTATCTGATCGACTGTCTTCGCAGTGCCAGCCATCAACGCAACGTCTCCATGGAGAACGAAGGCATGGAACAGGAGATCGACCTGCACGCGCATGCGCTTGAAGACCCGATCGACAGCGTCCTGATGGACTACGGTCTCGACGAGCGCCGCGTACGCCGCGCCGCGCGGGACTTCATCGCGAGTCTCGACGGGCCGGAGCAGGTCGTGCTGGCCGGCAGCCTCGGCTGGTGTTCCGAATGCAAGGGCGGCCTGTCGGCAGTCGCCGCCGAATACCGCGTGCCTTCGTACCACTATCGTGCGGTCAAACTCGGCGTCACCATGAAAAAGACGGCCAATGCCGCGGATTTTTCCAATACCAAGATCGGCCGCTGGCTCTCCGACGTGCTCGGCATCGAGATTGCCCTCGACAATCGCGACGTGATTCTGGTCACGTTGAACCTGCTCGCGGCCGAATCGAGCGCACTCGAAATGAACGAAGCCGCCTGATCACAGCGCGGCCTGCGCGCGGCGTGTCACGTCCGGTCCGGCGCGTGAACGCCGCGTGTTTTTTCCGTCGCGGCCGGCTGCGCCGTCTAAGATGAATAGTCTCCGGAGCGCGCCTCCTCTCCCTCCTCCCGTCCTGCCAGGGTTTCCCCCATCCTGCGCCCGCGAAAACCAGGTGAACGTATGAACCGCTTGTCCAGCGCCGTTCAGGCGATGAAACGGCATTACCAGGTCGTGGTTGTCGGGTCTGGTTATGGAGGCGCCATCGCGGCAAGCCGCTTGGCGCGCGCCGGGTGCGACGTCTGTCTGCTCGAACGCGGCCGCGAGTTCATGGCGGGCGAGTTTCCTTCGACACCGCTCGAGGGCGCCGCGCAGATGCAATTCAACACGGAAGAAGCGCAGCTGGGCTCGCCGCTTGCGCTGCTCGAGGTGCACGTCAATCCCGAAGTCAACGCGGTGGTGGGTTGCGGACTCGGCGGCACGTCGTTGATCAATGCGAATGTCGCGCTCAAGCCGGATGAGCGTCTGTGGCAGGATCCGCGCTGGCCCGCCGCCGTGCGCAACGACATCGATGGACTGCGCACCGGTTACCAGCGCGCATGGGACATGCTGCAACCGTCGCCGGTACCGGACGATTTTCCGCGCCTGCCCAAGCTCGACGCACTTGAAGCCTCCGCGCAGACGCTTGGGTGGGCAAAGCAGTTCTCACGGCCCCCCGTCACTGTCACGTTCAGGAACGGTAAAAACGCGGCCGGCGTCGAACAGGCGCGCTGTATTGGCTGCGGCGATTGCAACTCCGGCTGCAACCATCTCGCGAAAAATTCCACCCACATGAACTATCTGCCGGATGCGGTTGCACGCGGCGCGCAGATTTTCACGGGTGTCGCGGTGCATTCCGTGGTGCGCGACAACGATCCTGCGAAGTGGCGAGTGCAGTATCAACTGGTTGGCCTCGGCCGGGACATTTACGGTGCACCTGACCTGTGTGTCACCGCCGACATCGTGATCATCTCGGCCGGCACGATCGGTTCGACGGCGCTCCTGCTGCGCTCGAAGGAAGCCGGGCTCTCCGTCTCAGAAGAACTCGGCAAACATTTCTCCGGCAACGGCGACGTGCTCGCCTTCGCGTTCAACACAGACAAAGAGATCAACGGCGTCGGCTGGGGCACGCACACGGACGGCTCGATTCCGGCCGTGGGTCCGACGATATGCGGGCTGATCGATCATCGCGCCACCCCCGATGTGAAAGACGGCTTCGTCATCGAGGAAGGTTCGCTCGCGGCGCCGATCGGGGGAGCCATGCTGGAGTTGCTCGGCGGTTCGGATCTGTTCGAAGGCGTGAAAGTGCCCCACCTGCCCGGCGAAGGTTCGCTCGACGCTCAAGGCCGCATTCTGGAAGGTTTGTTGCGCGGCCCCTATCACGGCGCCATGCGCAACACGCAGACGTATCTGGTGATGGCCCACGACGACGAAGCGGGCGAGATCCGCGTTCAGGATGGCCGCCCCCGCATCAAATGGCCGAAGGCCGGTGAGCAGCCGATCTACAGGACCGTGGAGAACACGCTGATCACGGCGACCCGGGCGCTCGGCGGCACCTACCTGCGCAACCCGATTTCGACCGACCTGTTCAAGGACAGGCTCGTCACCGTCCACCCTCTGGGCGGCTGCGGGATGGGGGAGGATGCAGAACACGGCGTGGTCGACGAGTCCGGCCGCGTGTTCACCGGCGCGGCGGACAACGCGGTGCACGACGGCCTGTACGTGATGGATGGCTCCGTGATGCCGATGTCGCTCGGCGTGAATCCATTGCTGACGATCTCCGCGCTCGCCGAGCGCAACTGCGCCCGGCTTGCGAAGCGATACGAATGGACCATCGACTACCGCGCCGCCGACAGGTCCGCACCAGCGCCGGTTGCGAAGATCGGCCTGCGCTTTACGGAAAACATGGTGGGCGATTACACGCCCGCCGGCGCAGGCGATTCGGTCAAAATGAGCTTCACGGCGACCATCATCTCGGACGATCTCGACGACATGATGAAGAACCCCAGCCACGAAGCGCAGATGGTGGGCACCCTCACCTGTGCCGCCCTGTCGGCGCAACCGCTGACGATCTCAAACGGCCGCTTCAATCTGTTCGTCGTCGATGAAAACCATGTCGACCGGCGCGACATGAATTACCGGATGACACTTCAGTCGGACGAAGGCAAGCCGTACTACCTGTTCGGACAGAAAATCATCACGCACACGAGCCCGAGCGAACTGTGGAAGCAGACCAATACGCTCTATGCCGAGATACGTGACTCGGAGGCCGACGACGCCCCGCCAATCGGCAAGGCGACACTCATCATCACGCCGGAAAATTTCCTCAAGCAGTCGACCACTTACGACATCACCAACGCGCCGGACCCGGAAACGCGTCTCGCGTGGGCCACGAAATTCGGCAAGTTCTTCGGCGGTGTGCTGCTCACCGAATACGGCGGCGTCTTCGCCCCGCTCGACTATGTCGATCCTTATGCGCCACCGCGCGTCAAGCGCACCCTGCGTGCTCCACTGCCACACGTCTCCTTCTTCGATACCGAAGACGGCAAGAGACTGCGGCTCACGCGCTATCAAGCCGGCGACAATGGCCCGGTGCTGCTGATTCACGGCTCCGGCGTATCGAGCCGGATGTTCGCGACGGACATGATCGGCACGAATCTCGTCGAATACCTGTGTGCGCTCGACTATGACGTGTGGCTGGTCGATCTGCGCATGAGTATCGAATTGCCGAGCGCGGCGGAGCCCACAAACGGCGACCTGGTCGCGAAATACGACATTCCTGCGGCCGTCGCCAAAGTGATCGAGCTATCGGGCCAGCCCAGCATTCAGGTGGTCGCACATTGCTTCGGCGCGGTTGCGCTGACGATGTCGCTCCTGTCCCGGCAGGCCAGGCTGAAAGGCGTGCGCTCGGTCGTACTGTCCCAGGTATCGGCGCATCTCGACCCGCCGCTCCTGGGCGAAATCAAGGCCGGACTGCATGTGCCGCAGCTCCTCGAGCATCTCGGCATCAAGGACATGACGGCCTTCACGCAGCACGCGAACTGGCCGAAGAACCTGCTGGACGAAGCGCTGCGCGTGTACCCCGTCGAGCATGATGAAGAATGCGACAACGCCATCTGTCATCGTGCGACGTTCATGTACGGCCTGCTGTACGAGCATGCGCAGCTCGACGAGCTGCTGCATCAGAACCTGCAGGAGTTGCTTGGGGTGCACGATGTCGCGCTTTTCAGCCACCTGGCCGCGATCGTCCGTGCGGGGCATCTCGTGAACGCGGAGGGCGAAGATGTCTACATGAATGATCTCGACGGTTTGAACCGGCCGATCGCATTCATTCACGGGGCCGAGAACCGCGTGTACGAACCCGCCAGCACGGAGAAGACGTACGACATGCTGGTCGGCGCGTTTGGGCCGGACAATTACGAGCGCCATGTGATCGACGGCTACGGGCATCTCGACTGCATCTTCGGCAAGAACGCAGCCACCGATGTCTATCCGTTTATCGCAAGGCATCTGCACGCGTATGCCAGGCCCGGTTCTGGTTCTGGTTCTGGTCCTGCTGCCTCTGCCCCGGCCGGCGAAACAATGCCAAGCGCGGCCCGCCGGCCGCGTTCCGTCCTGTTGCGCATGCTTAAAGCAGTTTTCCCGGATTGAGAATCCCGTTCGGATCGAGCGCGTGCTTGATCGCCCGCATCGCGGCCAGTTCTTCAGCCGAGCGCGAAACCGCCAGGAATTCGCGCTTCAGCAGGCCGATGCCATGCTCAGCCGAGACCGAGCCGTGCAAGGGTCCGAGCATCTCATAGACGAATGCATAGACGGCGTGGTGTTCGACACCCGGCACCGAATGGCCATCGACCGTCAGATGCAGGTTCGAGTCGCCGATATGGCCGAAGAAATATGTACGATTGCCCGGCCATTTTGCATCCAGCGCAGCGCGGCAATGGTCGACGAAACGACCGATCTCGCCGATCGGCAGGCTCACGTCGAAATTGACCGGATCGAGCCGCGATGGAAACTCCGCGGTGCACTCGCGGATCGCCCACAGCGCGCGCGCATCGGCGACCGATTGTGCGATGACGGCATCGCGGATCGCCTCTGTTTCCAGCGCTTCGGTGAGCACTGACGCGAAGCGTTCGCCGTCGTCGGTGGCATCGAAGCTCGCATGTTCGATCAGCGCGTAAAGCGGATGAGCCGTCGAGAACGGCGAGCGTGCCCCCGCAATCAGCGATACGCCGAAGTCGAAGAAGTCCGGCCACATGATTTCGAACGCACCGATGTCGTTCCCGAAGCGGGTCGACAGGTGGCGCAGCAGGTTGACCGCTGCGTCGTAACTGTCGAGCGCCACGAGCGCCGTATGGCGCGATGCGCGCTGAGGATGCAGGCGCAACACCGCACGCGTGATGACGCCAAGCGTTCCCTCCGAACCGATGAACAGCTGCTTGAGGTCGTAACCGGTGTTGTTCTTCACCATCTTGCTCATCGAATTCAACACCGAGCCGTTCGCCAGCACCGCTTCGAGGCCGAGCACCTGCTCGCGCGCGGTGCCCGACTGGATCACGCGATTGCCGCCCGCGTTCGTCGCGAGATTGCCGCCGATCTGGCACGAGCCGCGCGCGCCGAGATCGAGCGTGAGTTCGAAGCCCGCTTCCGCCGCGGCTTCCTGCGCGGTTTGCAGCGTGGTGCCGGCGCGCACCGTCATCGTGGCCGATGCGCTATCGATTTCCTCGACACCCGACAGGCGATCCAGCGACAGCGCCATCTCCGTTGCACGCGCAATCGCGCCGCCGGCCAGGCCGGTCATGCCGCCCTGCGGCACCACGCTCTGTCGTGCCTCGTTGCAGATAGCGAGCGCACGCGCGACCTGTTCTGTCGTGCGCGGCAGCAGCAGCGCGGCGGGCCGCGTCGGTTCGTGCCGCGTGTAGTCCGTCATCGACCGCTCACCGATCTCTTCACCGGTGCGCACCCCGTCGTCACCCAGCGCGTCTCGCAGGGCCGCAAGCGTCGCACTCAGCGCTGCGCTCTGTTCCGTCGTCATGCCGTGGTTCCCTGCATTGCGTGTTTCTTTCTATAGCCCATCGAATCGTTGATGCGGCCGAGTATGTAATCGCCCGCCGCGACGGGTTCGTAACGTCGCTCCGCCTCGCTCACGCCGAGATCGTGCGGATCGACCGTAGCGCCGTAAGTGGGGTCATAAAATGTCGCGATCGAATAGCGCTCGCGGCCCGACGCATTGATCACGCGATGCAACGTCGAGCGGAAACGATCGTTGGTCCAGCGGGCCAGCAGATCGCCGACATTGACGACGAAGCTGCCGGGTATCGGCGGCGCCTCGACCCAGGTGTCGTTGGCGATTTCACGCACCTGCAGACCCCCTACCTGATCCTGCCACAGCAACGTGATGCAGCCATAGTCCGTGTGCGGCGCGACGCCGAACTGGTCTTCGTCGGATTGCGGAGGCTGGGGCGGGTAGTAGACCATCTGCGTGCGCTGCATCCGCTTGGTATAGCGGGACGCGAAAAAGTGCTCGTCGATACCGAGACCGACGGCTACCGCGCGCAACAGATCGCTGCCACACGTGGCCACCGCTTCGTAATAGCCGTACAACGCGGGACGCAGTTCCGGCATGAAATCCGGCCAGTTGTTCGGACCGCGCAAAGCCTGACCGGCAAGCACATCGGGATCGTCCTCCGGCAACTCCAGCCCGATGCTGAAAAACTCCTTGTAATCGGGACGTTTCGCCTGGTACATGGTCGCGTCGCCCAGCGCATTGAAGCCGCGATGCCGCTGGTTCACGGCCGCGCGTCGTTTGGTCTCGACAGGGAACGCAAAGAACCGGCGCGCGGCCTGCTCTGCTGCATCGATCGCAGCCTGCGGCACGCCGTGATTGATGATGTAAAAGAAGCCGATCGTCGTGCAGGCGTCGTGAATTTCACGGCCGACGCGAACAAGCGCCTGCGGATCGCCGGCTCGCACGCCAGCAAGGTCGATGATCGGGATGCGGGTGACGGGGGGCATCGGAACGCTCCGTGGATGGCCGGTGCGGCGCACCGGCGAATGAGTGGCATCGATGATGGCGCACGCTGCGCGGCCGCGCTGCAAGGCCGCCTGCGTTGCCAGCGATTCACAGCTGTATATACCGCCAAAACCCTCTTCGCAAGCTGCGCTGCAGCGCCATTCGCGCCCAAATGTTCAGACCGTTAGCGGCCCCACATTCTTTATTTATTTCGCACGAAAACTGCGGTATATACTGCCCCGCATGAGGCGCGCCGATGATCGTTTCCGCGCGACACCGCTTTGCCAACCGGAGAATCCCATGAGCATCCTTGCAGGCTGGAAGTGTCGTCTGATGGTGTTGACGTTGTGTGCCGCGAGCATCGGCAGCGCCTGGGCGGACGATCAACTCGCGAAAGTGAAGAAGGCCGGCGAGCTCGTCGTCGGTACGGAGATGCAGTTCGCGCCGTTCGATTTTCTCGAGAACGGCCAGCAGGCGGGCTTCAACAAGGATCTCTTCGCCGAGGTCGGCAAGGAACTCGGCGTGAAAGTGCGCTTCATCGACCTGCCGTGGCCGAGCGTGCTGCCCGGTCTCGAAGCTGGCAAGTTCGACATGGTCGGCGGTCCGCTCACGGTGACGAAAGCGCGGATGGAGCGCTACACGTATACCCTGCCCGTCGCGGACGCGACCGACGCCCTCCTGAAGCGCGCCAACGATACGGGCGTCAAGCAGTCGTCGGATATCGCGGGCAAGACGGTCGGCGCCGGCAAGGGTTCCGCGCAGCTCGACCAGTTGAAGACGTACGCCGCCACGCTGCCGAAGCCGCCTGAAATCCGCGAGTATGTCGACAACAACCAGGCCTACGCCGACCTGGCCGCCGGCCGCATCGCCGCCGTCGCGAACTCGATGACGAACATCGCCTACGTCGCCAAACAGCGCCCCGAAGCTTTCGCGGTCGTGACGCCGCCGTTCGGCGCGAAGGTGTACTTCGCGTACGCGCTGCGCAAGGACGCCGACAGCAAGCCGCTCGCCGACGCGTTCAACGCTGCACTGGTGAAGATGCACGACGACGGGCGTCTCGCAGCGCTGCAAAAGAAATGGTTCGGCGTCGCGATGGATGCGCCGACCACCATGCCCACGCCGAACTACTGATGTCCTGAAGCGGGCGATGTGCGCGTGAATCCCATGTACGAGCCGGCGCACGCGTCCGGCTCATGAGGCTCAGGCACGCATCGCCTACCCGTTCTGTCCGTTTGCTGGTGCCAGGCCATGTTCAGCACGACCGTCTTCATCCAGGGTTTGCCACTGCTCTTTCAGGCGGCCATCGCCACGGTCGGGATTTCGCTGACCGGGCTCGTGATCGGCTTCTTCGTCGCGATCGGCGTGTGTTCGGCGCGGCTCTCCGCGTATCGCGCCGCACGCATGTTCGGCGGCGCGTATGTGTTCTTCTTTCGCGGCGTGCCGATGCTGGTGCAACTGTTGCTCGTCTATTACCTGCTGCCGTTCGTCGGTATCAACGTGTCGCCGCTCGTGGCCGCGATCAGCGCGGTGTCGTTGTGTTCCGCGTCGTATATCGCGGAGATCCTGCGCGGCGGCTTCCTGAGCATTCCGCCGGGACAGCTCGAAGCCGCGCGCATGCTCGGCCTCTCGCCGTTCGACATGCTGCGGCGCATTCAGGTGCCGCAGGCGTTCCGGCTCACGTTGCCTTCGCTCGTCAACGAAATGGTGCTGCTGATCAAGGCTTCATCGCTGATCTCGGTGGTCGGCGTGGCTGAAATCACGCGCACCGCGCAGAACATCGCGGCCAGCACGTACCGTCCGCTCGAAGCGTATGTCGCGGCCGGACTGATCTACTTCGTCATCTGCGGTGTGCTGTCGCTGGTTGCGCACACCGCCGAATACCGTTTGCAGCACGCCTGAGGCCTCTGCGATGCAGCAATTCGATCCTGGTGTCATCACGCACAACATCCAGCCCATCGCCGCCGGTCTTGCGACCACGCTCGGCACGTGGGCCGCCGGTGTCGCAATCGGGCTCGTGCTCGGTTTTCTGATCGCCGTGCTGCAACTCTTCAGCGGACGCTGGACACGCGGCATTCTGCGCGCGTATATCGAACTCTTTCGCGGCACGCCGTTTCTCGTGCAGCTGTTTCTGCTTTACTACGGCGGGCCTTCGATCGGTCTCACGCTTGAGCCGATGACGGCCGGCATACTTGGACTCGGGCTCTATGGCAGCGCGTATTTCGCTGAAGTATTCCGCTCCGGCTTTCAGTCGGTGCCGCCCGGACACCTCGAAGCGGCGTCCTGTCTCGGGATGTCGCGCTGGCAGGCCGTACTGCGTATTCAGGTGCCGCAGATGCTCGTGCTGATCGTGCCTGCCCTCACGAACCTGATCATCGTGCTCAGCAAGGAAACCGCCGTGCTGTCGATCGTTACGGTCCCCGAACTCACCTTCGTGCTGACCGGCATCGGCTCGGCAACCTTCGCTTTCGTCGAGACGCTGCTCGTCCTGTGCTTCTGCTATCTCGCGCTCGTCGAACTGACGTCGCGTGCCGGCATGTGGGCGGAGCACCGGCTCGCCCGTTTCATGGCATGAACCAAAGGCATATCAATGAACGCGATGACCGACATGCCCGCCTCCCTTTCCTCCGTTGACACGACCCAGCCACGCAACGCGCCGCTGATCGAAGTACGCGACCTGCAGAAGCGCTTCGGCGAAAACGAAGTGCTGCGCGGCGTCGATCTGGACATCGCGAAATCGGAGGTGGTCTGCATCATCGGCCCTTCGGGCTCGGGCAAGAGCACGCTGCTGCGCTGCCTCGCCGCGCTCGAAACCTACGATCAGGGCGACGTGCGGATCGAAGGCGAACTGCTCGGCTATACCGAACGCAATGGCAGGCGCGTGCGCGCATCGCAGGGCGAGATCAATCGCGTGCGGCGCAACGTCGGCATGGTGTTTCAGCAGTTCAACCTGTGGCCGCATATGACGGCGCTCGGCAATGTGATGGAAGCGCTGCGGCGGGTGCGTCACCTGTCGGGCAACGACGCGCGCCGGCGAGCACTCGCCATGCTCGAGACGGTCGGTCTCGCGCACAAGGGCGATGCGTATCCGGCGAAGCTTTCCGGCGGGCAGCAACAGCGCGTCGCCATTGCGCGTGCGCTCGCGATGGAACCGCACATCATGCTGTTCGACGAACCGACTTCGGCGCTCGACCCGGAGCTCGTCGGCGAAGTGCTGCAGGTGATGAAGCAGCTCGCACGCGACGGCATGACAATGGCCGTGGTGACACACGAGATGGGCTTCGCCGCGCAGGTCGCCGACAAGGTTGTCTTCATCGACCAGGGGCGTATTGCCGTCGAGGGCAATCCCCGCGATGTCTTTCATGATGCGGCGCAGCCGCGTCTGCGGCAGTTCCTGCAGAACTACTTCGATCGCAATGCGTTCTGGACGCGCACCGGCGCCGACGGAGAACCCGTATGAGCCGCTTTGTGCTTCGTTTCGTGCTTCGTTTTTTGCGCTGCAGCCGGGTGTGAAGAGGTCACTCGATGTCCCAATCCCCTACCCGCCCGAAGCGCGCCGGCAAGCCTGATAGCACGGCCCCCGTCGCTGCAAGGAAAGCCACGACGCGCGCAGCCGCGCGCGGCGGCGGCGCGCAGGGCGGCCCGTCCGGCGCGAGAGTGGCCGCGCCGCCTGCCGCGCGTTACGAGCAGGTGAAGAACTACATCCGCGGTACGATCGAATCCGGTGCGCGACGGCCCGGCGACCGCATTCCGTCCGAGCTCGATCTGGTCGCCACGCTCGGCGTGTCGCGCATGACCGTCAACCGCGCGCTACGCGAACTCAGCGACGAAGGTTTGTTGACCCGCATCTCGGGCGTCGGCACCTTCGTCGCGCAGGCGAAGCCGCAATCCACGCTGCTGATGATCGCCCACATCGGCGACGAGATCCGCTCGCGGGGGCACGAATACACGTATGAGACGCTGCTGACTCAGCGAGAAACCGCGCCCGCGAACGTATCGAACGCATTGGGACTCGCGCCGGGCGCGTCGGTGTTTCATGTGATCTGCGTGCATCGCGAAAACGGGCTGCCGGTGCAGCTTGAAGACCGCTACGTGAATCCGGCCGTTGCGCCGGACTTCATCCTGCAGGACTTTTCGGTGATCCGGCCTTCGGAGTATCTGTTCACGAACGTGCCCGCGCACGACGTGGAGCATATCGTCGATGCGGGTTTGCCGACGCGCGCCGAAGCAGCGTTGCTTGAGATCGCGGAGGGAGAGCCTTGCCTGACGCTCGTGCGGCGAACGTGGACGAGCGGCGTTGCCGTCACGTTCGCGCGTTTCGTGCATCCGGGCACGCGTTACCGGCTCGGCTGCCGGTTCGCGCCCGTTACATCACATCGTCAGGACTGACCTCAAACGTTCCCCGCGAGGTGAAAGCGCGAGGCCGGATGCCATAACTGCACCGACGTCGCCACCTCCGCGCCAACCCACGTCCTGCGCCACAACATCAGGCACGGCTCGCCGATCTCCATCATCAGATGCCGGCGCACGTGCGCATCGGGTTTCTGCGCGTAGATGCGAAACTCCGCGCGCTGGATCGGCGCGAGCCGCACCATGTAGTGGTTCGGTGTCTCGACCGTGAAATCCTGCTCCAGATACGCCGGAAACACCTTCGGGTTCACATAGCGGTCTTCGTACTGGATCGGCTCACCCTCTTCCTCGTGCACGATGCGCGAATGGAACACCGGCCCCGTGGACAGGCCAAGCGCATCGAGCGCCAGCGGATCGTCGCCCGGCTCGAGCGTCAGCACGCGGGCGGTATGGCGATGGCCGCGCGCCGCGATTTCGTCGGCGATATTGCGGATCTCGAGTACGGTCGATTCATAGCGCTGCGGCGCGACATACGTGCCCGAGCCCTGCACGCGCGTCAATACGCGCTCAACGGTCAGCTCACGCAGCGCGCGCGACACCGTCATGCGCGCCACGCCAAACTCCTTCACGAGTTCGGCTTCGGACGGGATCAGACCGCCCGGCTTCCAGACTCCTTCGGCGATGCGTTTCACGACGTAGCGCTTGATCTGCTCGTAAGCGGGCATCGCTTTTGGCGATGCGGCGCTGCCGTTGCCCGCCATCCGATCCTGACCTGTTTGTGGTTGCTCGTTCAAATTCACGTCGACCTCGTGGGTTGCACGCAATATGCCAGATAGCCGGCCGGTCGGCCAGCGGCTGGCTCAATCAACCAATGCTGGCCACCGAATGCGGATCGTTCGCTGCGATGCTCGTGGCATCGTCCGCGGCCAGCGTCGCGGTATCGAATGCATGTTTGCCGGCCGGCGGCGGCGCAGACTTGCCGGGATTGGGCAATAACGGCGGCGCCCCGTCAGCGATCAGGCGGAAGGCAGCGGCCATGTCGTCGGCGAGCGGCCGGTCGTCGCGATACGTCGGCACGAGGCTGCGCACGCGCCGCCACAACGCATCCATCAGTGGTGCGCGCGGTGCATCGATGGTCTGCAGGTCGTAGGCCTGCGCCGCCGCAAGCAGTTCGATCGCAACGATCCGGCCCGCGTTGTCGACGATCTCCAGCGCTTTCAGCGCGGCCGGCGTCGCGTGACACAGATGATCTTCCTGCAGGCCCGACGTAATGCCGCCATCGAGGCTCGCCGGCGCGGCGAGCCGCCGGTTCTGTGCGACCAGCGAGGCCGCTGTGTACTGCGCGATCATGAAGCCGGAACAGGTGCCGCCCGGTTGGGCGAGGAACGCCGGCAAGCCGCTGACGAGCGGATTCACGAGCCGGTCCAGGCGCCGCTCGGCCATGGCCGCAACCTGCGCGATTGCGGTCGCGAGGCTGTCCATCGCGAGTGCAATCGATGCGCCCACCGCGTGCGCCTGCGAATACACGCGCGGCGCGTCCGGCGTGCCGGCGACGATGGGGTTATCGGTGATCGAAGCGAGTTCGCGGTTGACCACATCGGCGGTTGCCGAGAGCACATCGCGCGCCGCACCGTGGACGTGCGGAATGGTGCGCATGCTCAGCGGATCCTGCGTGCGCTGGCCGACTACCGCCGCGAGAATGCCGCTGTCGGCAAGCGCGTTGCGCATCCGTTCGCCCACCACATTCAGCCCCGGCGACACGCGCAGCGAGAGCGAATCGGCATCGAACGCGGCGAGCTGCCCGCGCAGGTTTTCGAAGCTCATCGCCGCGACCGCATCGGTCCAGTCGAGCAGGCGTTCGGCGCGAGCGAGCGCCAGCGCGGCGAGGCCAGTGACGCACGGCGTGCCGTTGACGAGGCTCAAGCCCTCTTTCGCGTCGAGCACGAGCGGTTCGAGGCCGAGCCGGCGCAACGCTTCGCGGCCGGTGATGCGCTCGCCGCGGTGCCGCGCATGGCCTTCGCCGATACACACCAGCGCAATGTGCGCCATATGGCTCAGGTAACCGACCGAGCCGAACGCCGGCACTTCCGGCAGACAATCCGCATCGAGCAATGCCACCAGCCGGTCGGCGATCTCCAGCCGGATACCCGAATGGCCGTGCGCGAAGTTGTTGACCGCTGCCGCGATGATCGCCCGCGTCTCCGCGACGCCGAGCGGCGCGCCGACGCCCACCGCGTGGCTCATCAGGATATTGCGCGACAGCGAGCGCTGCTCGGACGGCGACACCATCACATCGCACAGCGCGCCGACGCCGGTATTCACGCCATAGGCGCGAATACCGCGCTCGACGATCTGTTCGACGAGCACGCGCGCCGCCGCAATGCGCGAGCGCGCGTCGGCAGACAGTTCGAACGGTTCGCCCGCCGCAATCGCGGCAACCTGACGCCAGTCGAGAGGACGATCGGAACGGATGACAGTCATGATGATGCTCAGTTTGTAGTGCGGGAATGATGGCTCGACACGAACTGCCTGAAACGGTCGGATTTGAGTTCGCCGAAGACTTCATCCGGCGTGCCGTCGGCTTCGACTTCCCCTTGATGCAGGAACATCACCCGATTCGACACATGGCGCGCGAAGCCCATTTCGTGCGTCACCACCAGCATCGTGCGGCCCTCTTCAGCGAGCGAGCGCATCACGCGCAGCACTTCGCCGACCAGTTCCGGATCGAGCGCGGAAGTCGGCTCATCGAACAGCATGACTTTCGGATGCATCGCCAGCGCACGCGCAATCGCGACGCGCTGCTGCTGGCCGCCCGACAGGTGCGCCGGATAGTGCCCGCGTTTCTCGGCGAGGCCGACCTTCGCGAGCAGCGCTTCGGCTTCTTCGATCGACTCGGCGCGGGTTCGCTTCAGCACGCGCATCGGACCTTCGATCAGGTTGTCGAGCACCGTCATGTGCGACCAGAGGTTGAAGTTCTGGAACACCATGCCGAGCTGCGAACGGAAGCGGTCCACCTGGTGTCGATCGCGCGGGTGCAGCTTGCCGTCGCCGCGACGCTTCATCTGCAGCTCCTCGCCGGCGAGCGAGACCGAGCCATCGTCAGGCGTTTCCAGCAGGTTCAGGCAGCGCAGGAACGTGCTCTTGCCGGAGCCGCTCGCGCCGAGGATCGAGATCACGTCGCCTTCGTGCGCATCGAGCGAGATGCCCTTCAGGACGTGGTGCTCGCCGAACGACTTGTGAATGTTCTTGACCGACAATGCAACGGGTGCCTTAGCGTTCATGTGATTCTCCAGAATGACTGCCGTTCAGGGTGCGGCACGACGTGCTTCGGTGGTAGCGGAAACCGGGCGGGCCACGGCTGCCGCGGGCGCTTCGCGCAGATGACGCGACAGGCGGCGCTCGAGCAGACCCAGCAGACGCACGATGACGAAATTCAGGAACAGGTAGATCAGGGCCGCGCAGATAAATACTTCGGTCGTGCGATAGGTCTGCTGGATGATCTGCTGCGCCACGCCCGTCACTTCCCACACGGTGACGAGACTCGCGAGCGCGGTGGACTTCACGAGCAGCACGGCCTCAGTCGAATAGGCAGGCAGACACTGGCGCAGCGCGATCGGGCCGATCACCCGGCGCAGCAGCGCAAAACCCGACAGACCGATCGAATAGCCCGCTTCGATCTGGCCGACCGGCACGGCCATCAGTCCGCCGCGAATGATCTCGGCCGTATATCCAGCCGTACACAGCGCGAGGGACAGCACCGCGCACGTGTACGGATCGCGCAGCACCGGCCACATGAAACTCTCGCGGATGATGCCGAACTGCCCCATCCCGTAGTAGACGAGGAACATCTGGATCAACAGCGGCGAGCCGCGAAACACGAGGATATAGGCGCGGGCGAAGCGGTTCGGCAACCAGTGCGGCGACACGCGCATCGTGACGATCACGAACGACAGCAGACCACCCAGCACCAGCGAGGAGAAGAACAGGCCCAGTGTGGTCGGCACAGCGCCGAACAGTTGCCGCAGCGTGTCGAGGAGGAAATCGAAATCGAAATGCATGATGGCGGCTCCCTCGTCAGTTGCGCGCGAAATTGCGCTTGAAGGATCGGCCGACGCGCGCTTCCGCGTGGTTGAAGACCCGGTTGGAGATGCCCGTCATCACCAGATAGATCGCACCGCCCACCACGAAGAACGTGAAGTACTGATGGGTGGAACCTGCGGCGATCTGGCTCGTGCGCAGCAACTCTGCGAGGCCGGTCACCGAGATCAGCGCCGAGTCCTTGAGGCTTAGCTGCCACACATTGCCGATGCCAGGCAACGCAAAGCGCAGCACCTGCGGAATCAGGATACGGCGCGCGACCAGCAGCGTGTGCATGCCGGTTGCGCGGGCTGCTTCGAGTTCGCCTTTCGACACCGCCAGCACAGCGGAGCGATAGACCTCGGCCTGATACGCGCCGGAAATCATCCCCACGGCCAGCGCGCCGATCACGAACGGCGGCACGCCGACGAAGCCTTCGGCGCCGAACCACTGACCGACCGTGGTCACCAGCGTCGAGCCGCCAAAGTAGAACAGATAGATCACGAGGAGTTCGGGAACACCGCGAAACACCGTCGTGTAAAAATCGCCGATGACGCGCAGGCTGCGATAGCGCGACAGCTTGGCCGCCGCAACCAGCGCGCCGAATACCGCACCGACTGCCAGTGCCGCAAGCGTCAGCGCGATGGTCATCAACGCCGCGAGCAGCAATACGCCACCCCAGCCCTCCGGCCCGAAGCCGAGCATCTCGATCAGAGCCATTCGCTACTCCTCAACCAGTACGATCGATCATTCGACGATTCAAGCGGCGGATGCCGCGCAAATCGCTACAACCTTGCTGCATATGTTGCGTACTGCCTGTCGCCGTGCTGCTGCGCGATGCGGCGTGTATCGTGTACCGGCCGCATCGCCATGGCCCGTATCAGGGCGTGACGTCCGTCTTGAACCATTTGTCGGACAGTTTCTTGATCGTGCCGTCGGCCTGTGCAGCCGTGATCGCCGCGTCGAACTTCGTCTTCAGGTCCGCGTCCTGCTTGCGGAACGCGAGGCCTTCGCCCGGGCCCCAGATCGGGCCGCCGATCTTCGGTCCAGCCAGCACGATCGATGCGTTTTCTTTCTTGTCCATGTTCGCGGCGTAGTAGGTCACGTCGTCGAAGGAAGCATCGATGCGGCCCGCAACCAGGTCCAGATCGCGTTCCGGCGACGTCTTGTAGACGCGGATGGTCGCGATGTCCTTGAAGCCGTCGTTGATGAACTTAGTGTAGACGGTGCCCGACTGGATGCCGATCGTCTTACCCTTCAGCTGCTTGCGCAGGGCGTCGACGGTCGGCTGGTCCGTTTTCGGGTCGCCAGTCAGTTTGACGGGTTGCGCCGTCGGCGAGGCCTTCGGCAGGACCTTCGTGTCGGTCACGGCGAAGGTGGCCGGCGTCGCCGCGTACGGCTTCGAGAAGGCGATGATCTTTTCGCGTTCCGGCGTGATCGAGATGGCGTCCATCAGCACGTCGAACTTGCCGGCCTGCAGGCCCGGGATCATGCCGTCCCAATCCTGCGCCACGAGGTTGCACTGGATATTGATGCGTGCGCAGAGATTGGCGACGAGCTCCGGCTCGAAGCCGCCCAGCTTGCCGCCAGGCAACGTCAGATTCCACGGTGCGTAGCCGCCTTCGAGGGCGATCGTGACCGTTTTCCATTCCTTCGCCTGTACCGGTGCAGCGAGAACTGCAGCTGCGCCGAGAACGGCGCCCATCAATGCCTTTGCCAACGTAGTGCGCTTGACCTTCACGTCGAATCTCCTTTCGTCGAGGGAACACCATCCAACCGGTCAGGCGCTCAGCCGCCCGTTGAATTTGTATAGACAAGTCTGCACGAGTCAAAACGCCACCGCAAGAAAATTTGAGATAAAACTGCCGATCTTGGGGAAAGCCCTATGGTCAAGGCTTTCGAAGACATTGCAAGCGCCGGCGAAGGTTGCAAAGTTGTGCAGATTCGCGCCGGGTTGGGGCGTTTTGTCTAGACAGGTTGGTGCAGAAGGTGGGAGATGCTCCGGATGGGGAGCCGTTGATGAGGAATGGGCGGCTTACCAGATCCCCGGCACCAGCCGATACCGCACTCGCGCGGCATAAGCGGCGTAACCAGGCAGTTGCGCGATGAGCATGCGCTCTTCCATGACGGCCCGGGCGCCGATACCCGCGACCAGCAGCGGCGCGCAGGCGAGGCCCCACCATGAGCCAAGCAGCAAGGGCGAACCGATAAAGAAAAGAATGGCGGCCGAATACATCGGATGGCGCACCCACGCGTACGGCCCGGTATCGGCAACCTTATGTCCGCGCTCGCTCTGAATTTTCACGACTGGCGCGGCGAAGCTGTTGGCGCGAAACACGAACCCCGTCATCCAGACACACAGGAACATCGCGAGCGCGCCGGCCACGTTCAGCCAGAGCGGCACCGACGACCACCGGAAACGCGCCGCATCGAGCGCCATCAATACGAGCCACGCACACCAGACGATCGCGACCAGCGCCATGAACACCTTGTCCCAGGTACCCTGCTCCCGCTGGATGGGAGGCTTGAGGCGCTCCGCGAGCAAGGCCGGATCGTCCTTCGCAAGGCGCAGGCCCATCCAGATTCCAAGCGCACCCATTTCGAACAGATACCACCAGCCGGCAGGCCACGCGACCGTGCCCGCCGCGCCGAACAGCAAAGCGCCCATTCCCGCGATAAACAGGACCGTCTGGATAACGAGGCGCGCGATCATCGCTTCACAAAGTCCGGCACGCGCCCCTTGACGCGCTCGAAGACGCCCGCGATATCGATATCGCCCACCTCGATTCCGAAGTCATCGCGCAAGAGGGTAGCCAGTTCGTGCGCGTCGGCGATCCTGCGCTCCGTTACACTTCCGTCTTTCGAACGTAGGGTCAGGCGATCATCGAACAGGATAGTACGGCCGTCCGGCCTGACGCGCGTCACGACCAGGTCGGTGGTAAAGAACGACGCGGGATGCGTCGAAGTAAACCAGTTGCTTACCTCGTAATCGATCCACTCCGCGCGGCGCAGGTCGAAGCGATACACCTTCGTCCACGTATCGCCGGCTTGAATCTCGACATCGAACGCGCCATGCGATGCATCGGCGAGGCGAAACGGCTCGAGCGTGGTCGGCTGGGGTTCGCCGGCGACGATGCGCAGCGGTGACGTCAAGGTTACCGCGCCGAAACCGACGTCGGCCATCCAGGGCCCGTCGTCGAAATCGACACGCAGGAGCATATGCGTCTTCGGCGTCACCGCGTCGGGCGCCCGCCCCCACAACACACGCGCGATCAGCGGCGTCACACGAAAATCAAGCTGCGTCAGCACGTGCGCCAGCAACGTGTTTTGTTCGAAGCAGTAGCCGCCGCGCCGCCGCTCCACCAGTTTGTCCTCCACGACGGCAAGGTCGAGCGATACACGGCGGCCAGTCAGCGGGTCGAGATTCTCGAACGGGATGGTCTGCGCGTGCAGACGCTGCAGTTCGCGCAGCACGTCGAGCGTCGGGGTACGCCGGCCTCGATAGCCGATGCGCGCGAAATAGCGGTCGAGGTCGAGATCGTTGTGCATCGGGGTCTCCTGCGCGGTGTGGGTCACAGCTGCGATCTGCGATTGGACGCGCGACGCGAAACGAGCACGTCGCGGAGGTCGATGATAGCGCGTGAGCCGCGAATCCGCGGATGAGGCCTGCGCGTCGCCTGAACCGGCCAGACGACGCGCCGCCGTCGTTATTGAACACCCTTTAGCGCGGTCGTCGCAACCGACGGCACCGAAATACCATGACTCGATGCGAACTGCACCGCCGCGCTCAACGTCGACATCAGCGACTGCAACTGCCCCGGCGCGGACTGGGCGATATACGAAGCCGCCTGCGCGGTCTGTGGGTTAAGACCGGACTGCAGCATGGACGTCGGACTCATCTGTCCGAGACTGCCAAGTCCGGACTGCAGGCTCGAATACTGGCTCACGCCCTTGCCTAGAGACGAGAGCCCATCCGTGAAGGCCTGCTTGTTGACGGGCGCGCCCGACGACGTGCCGCCGCTCGCGAATGCCTGCGTGAGGGTTTGCGACAGCGACTGCTGTGTGCTGCCGACCTGCGACAGCGTACTCGCCGACGGCGTTCCGCCGCTCAGCATGCCGGCGGCCTGCTGCGCCTTGTCAGCGGCGCTGCCCATTCCCATCGCCGAGGCCAGACTCGACTGCCCGCTCAACACCTGCTGGTTCGCACCGACATAGCTTTGCAACAACTGCGTCACGCCGCCCGACGACGGCGCCGCCGCACTGTTCGACGAATTCCCGCCGCCAATACCGAACTGCTGAAGGTTCAACTGCGCGTGCGACGCGCCGCTCACGAGCAATCCGGCGCTGACGATCAGCGAAAGCGAGAGGCTGCGTTGATTCATGTGTATCTCCTGATAGTGACCTTTCGGGGCAATCGTGCGCTTCGACAGCACATCGACGGCGGCGTTCGACTTCCATGCCTGTCGGCCAGTGTGCGCGGCGCACTTGACACATGTCAGTTATAGCTCCTCGCGCAAAAACTGCCGGTGGATCCGTCGCAATCAGACAGGTTGAACGAAGATCAACGTGATGAGGAGTACTCACGCTATCAATGAATCGATTCCAATCAGCAGAACTGTTCCGCGCGAGTCTTCACGATGCCGCCCCTCATCCTGGCTCTTTCCATCATGGGCATAGCCTCGATACCGCCCGGCAGAATCCAGACGCACCGAGAGTTCTTGAACCCGAACATGCGTCGGGCGCGGCGCCGTGGTGCCCGATGTCCTGGTCGATGGGTCGTTCAGATATGTCGACTGACCCATCCTGACTGATGCCTCGCCAGCAACCGTAAACTTTCGTTTTTATTACTCGCGCATAGCGATTGATAGAGATTTGTAAGTTTTAACTCAACCTTCAGTAATGTTGATGCGAATCATTCTCATTTGTGTTGACTGCCGCATCCCGCATGCGTACGATTTCGGCATTCGCAGAATCAGAAGTCGCCGGATGCGGCTGCGATCAACGACGTGACGGGCACAGGTAGCGTCGTGCAGATCGACATGAAAAAAAACCAGCAACAAAAAGGATTTCGATGAAGCTCGTACGGCCTACAGGACACGCCCCACGCAAGCGTCTCCGCAAGCCAGCCCTTGCACGCCTCACTGCAACGCGCATGCCCTTCCTGCGCCGCGCTGCACTCTGGACCGCCTTTGCATGCGCATCGCTGACCACCAGCGCCGCGTTCGCCGCGGCCAGTCCCGACGCCACCCCGGAAGCACCTGAAGCAGACCTGAATATTCAGGCGCAGCCCACTGGACAGTGGACGGGCTTCTGGACGCGTCAGCAGATGCTCGGCGATATAGGCGGCCTGCGTCCCTGGCTTGGCCAGTATGGCGTGACGTTCGGGCTCACCGAGACCAGCGAATATCTGGCCAACCTGCGCGGCGGTCTCGCGACGGGAGGCGCCTACGACGGCCTGACAACCGCTGCCGTCAGCGTCGATACGCAAAAAGCTTTCGGGCTGCCGGGTGGCCTGTTCAATATCAGCGCGCTGCAGATCCACGGCACCAACCTGAGCACGAGAAAGCTCGGCACGCTGAACACGGCGAGCGGCATCGAAGCCGAGGATACGACCCGCCTGTGGGAGATGTGGTACCAGCAGTCGTTCCTCAACAAGCGCGTCGACGTGAAGATCGGTCAGCAGAGCCTCGACCAGGAATTCATGACGAGCCAGTACGCCGCGCTCTTCGTCAACACGATGTTCGGCTGGCCGGGCGTGCCGTCCTACGACATGCCGTCGGGCGGCCCGGCGTATCCGCTGGCCGGACTCGGCATGCGCGTGCGCGGCCAGATCACGCCGTCGTTGATGGCGCTGGCCGGTGTGTTCTCCGGCGATCCGCTCGGCAACAATCCGGACAACATCAGCGGCACCAATTTCAACCTGCATAACGGCACGCTCTGGATCGGCGAGCTGCAATATTCGATCAACCAGCCGGCCGATGGCGAGATGGTCGGCATGAGCAAGAGCGGCCTGCCAGGTACCTACAAGATCGGCGTCTGGTACAACAACAATCCGTTCGACGACCCGCGTTACGACAACCTGGGCATACCGCTCGCGAACACGGCGGCATCGACCGGCATCCCGCAGACGCACCAGGGCAACTACAGCTTCTACGCGGTTGCCGACCAGATGGTGTGGCGCCCGGACCCGGACGAAGCGCGTAGCATCGGCGTCTTTGCGCGCGTGATGGGCGCGCCGGGCGATCGCAACCTGATCAGCGCGAGCGCGAACCTCGGCGTCGTGATGAAGGCGCCGTTCGCCGGCCGCGACTACGACAGCGTCGGCCTTGCGCTCACCTATATCAGGGTCGGCAGCCACGCGCGCGGTTTCGATGAGGACAACGTCGTGTTCAGCGGCGGCCCGTACACGGTGCGCAGCAGCGAAACCGTGCTCGAAGCGACCTATCAGTATCAGGTCACACCGTGGTGGCAGCTGCAGGCCGACGCGCAATACACGTTCAACGCCGGCGCCGGACAGAATCCGAACGATCCGACGCAGAGCCTGCGCAATACCTTCGTGATTGGCCTGCGGACCAACGTCACGTTCTGAACGCTTTTCTTCAACCCGAACCCTGCCCATCCGACCATGACGACATTCGACGTTCGGCAGGCAGGCACGGAGATACATACATGAAATACCCCACGCGCAAGGTCGGCGGATACACGGCGGGCACCGCACGCGCTGCGCTCGCCGCGACGGCCACCCTCGCCGCGCTCGTCGCCACGGGCGCAGCACAGGCGGAGCCGAAAGGCTTTCTCGAGACGGTGCATCGTCACACGACCCTGATCAACACCGTGCCCGAGAACGGCGACCAGAATCCGTACGCGATCGTCGTCGCGCCGGTTTCCGCCGGCACGGTCAAACAGGGCGACGTGCTGGTCGGCAACTTCAACAACTCGACCAATCTGCAAGGCACAGGCAGCACCATCGTCAACTACCATCCCGACACCCGACAGATGTCGACGTTCGCTACCGTGCCCCGCGACCTGAAGGCATGCCCGGGCGGCGTCGGCCTGTCGACGGCGATGACGATGCTGAAGTCGGGCTGGGTGATCGTGGGCAGCACGCCGAGCAACGACGGCACGACCGGCACCAAGGGCGCCGGCTGCCTGATCGTGCTCGACCCGCAGGGCAAGGTCGCCTCGACCATCGTCAGCCCGAATATCAACGACCCGTGGGGCAACATGGCTGTCGTGGACAACGGCACGAGCGCCACGCTGTTCGTGAGCAATGCGGGCTTCGGCGTCGGCGGCGCGGATGGCGATCCGCCGGTGTTCAAGCAGGCCACCGTGCTGCGCCTCGAACTCGACATTCCAGAAGGCAAGCCGCCCGTCGTGAAGCGGGAAACGGTGATCGGCAGCGGCTTCGGCGCGCAGGCCGACAAGGGCGTGTTTCTCGTCGGCCCGACCGGCCTTGCGCTGTCCGCCGACCAGAAGCTGCTGTACGTGTCGGACGCGATCGGCAACCGGGTCAACGAAATCGACGAGCCCATGACACGCGACACCAGTGCGGGCGTCGGCCGCCAGCTGAGCGCCGATGGTCTGCTGCACCGTCCGCTCGCGATGGTCACCGCGCCGAACGGCCACCTGCTTGTGACGAATGCGCTCAACGGCCAGGTCGTCGAGATCGATCCGGCGAGCGGCAAGCAGATCTACGCGCGCTGGATCGACACGGACAAGGCCCAGTCGCCTCCGGGCAACGGCGACCTGTTCGGCATTGCAATGACGCCGGAAGGCGACGGTTTCTACTACGTACAGGATGACGTCAACACACTCGTGCTCGCGAAATAAGATCATGCCAATCGACCACACTCCCCCGTCGCGCCCAGCGCGGCGCGGATTTCTGAAAGCCGGCGGCGTCGCGGTAGCGGCCGGTGCAGGCCTCGGCGCGGGCGGTCTCGCCCACGCGGCGCAGGCCGCATCCGGCAAGCCGCACACGGACGATCCGCAGCACGCCGTCGAGCCGTTTTTCGGCGCGCATCAAGGCGGTATCGTCACGCCGCAGCAAAGCCACACCTACGTCGCCGCGTTCGATCTCACGACCGACAAACGCGACGACGTCATCAGCCTGCTGCGCGAATGGACCAACGCCGCCGCACGCCTCACGCAGGGCGCACCGGCTGCATCGCTCGACACGGCCGACGACAGGTCGGCGCCGGATTCCGGCGACGTGCTGGGCATGGGGACCTCGAGACTGACCATCACCTTCGGTTTCGGCCCTGGCCTCTTCACGCACGAAGGCAAGGATCGTTACGGCCTCGCGAACCGCCGTCCGGCGGCGCTCGTGGATCTGCCGCGCTTTAACGGCGACCAGCTGATCGCAGAGAAAACCGGCGGCGATCTTTTCATCCAGGCATGCGCGAACGATTCGCAAGTGGCGTTTCACGCGGTGCGGCAACTGGCGCGCATGGGCTATGGCGCGATCCAGATGCGCTGGGGCCAGGCAGGTTTTGTGTCGGGACCGCGCGGACAGACCCCGCGCAACCTGATGGGCTTCAAGGATGGCACGAACAATCCGTCGACCCAGAAGCCGCCGCTGATGAACCAGTTCGTCTGGGCCAACAGCGCAGATGCGCCGTGGATGCAAGGCGGCACGTACACGGTTGTGCGCCGCGTGCGCATCACGCTCGAGCATTGGGACCAGATGGAACTCGGCTTCCAGGAGCAGGTGTTCGGCCGCCACAAGTACAGCGGCGCACCGATCGGCAAGAAAAGCGAATTCGACGCGCTCGACCTGAATGCGCAGGACAAGGACGGCAACCCGGTCATTCCCGAAAACTCGCACGTGCGGCTGTCGAACCAGGCGACCAATAACGGTGCGCAGATTCTGCGCCGCTCGTATTCGTACAACGACGGCACGAACTTCTACATCGAACGGTGGCCGCCATGGCGCCAGGAGACGGAATACGACGCGGGTCTGATTTTCATTGCACATCAGAGCGACCCGCGTACGGGCTTCATTCCGATCAACGAGAAGCTCGCGAAATTCGACATGATGAACCAGTTCACGACGCACGTCGGCAGCGCGGTGTTCGCTGTGCCGCCGGGTGCGCGCGAGGGCTCGTTCATCGGCGCGAGTCTGTTCGAGGCGTAAGCTTCGACATCCAGAAACGCGCGACAGGCACCGACATATCACCATCAGGAGGATCAGGAATCATGGCTTCATCCCGGTTTGGCACGCGTTTGCGCGTGTCCTGCAGCGCGGCGGCATTCACGCTGTCGCTCGCCACAGCCGGCGCGCACGGCGCGTCGATCACGCTGTATAGCGCGCAGCACGAGCAGGTCGTCAACACGCTCGCGAAGGATTTCGAAAAGGAAACGGGCATTGCGGTGAAGATCCGTAGCGGTGAAGGCCCGGCGCTCGCCGCGCAGCTGGTAGCCGAAGGCTCGGCCACGCCCGCTGATGTCTACTTCACGGAAAACTCGCCCGAGCTGATGCTGCTCGAAGAAAAGGGGCTGCTCTCCAAGGTAGACGCGGCGACGCTCGCAACGATCCCGGCACGCTTCAATTCGCCGACGGGACAATGGGTCGGCGTGACCGCCCGCGAAAGCGTGCTCGTCTACAACACGGCGAAGGTCCAGCCGTCGCAGTTGCCGCCGACGCTGTTCGATCTGGCGAAGCCCGAATGGAAGGGCAAGGTCGGCATTGCACCCAGCGACGCCGACTTCCTGCCGCTCGTGAGCGCCGTGCTCGCGCTGAAGGGCGAAGCGCAGACACTTCAGTGGCTGAAGGGCCTGAAGGCGAACGCCCAGATCTTCGACGACGACGAAGGTGTGGTGGCTGCCGTCAATCGCGGCGGCGTGGCAACCGGCATCATCAACAATTACTACTGGGACCGCCTGCACGCCGAACTCGGCGACAAGAAAACGCGCAGCGCAATCTATCACTACGGCAATGGCGACGTCGGCGGCCTCGTCAACGTATCCGGCGCAGCGGTGCTGAAGACTGCGCACAACGCAGCCGGGGCGCAGACGTTCCTCAAGTACCTCGTCAGTGAACGTGCGCAGACGCTGATGGCGAAGAACCACGTGAGCTTCGAATATCCGCTGCGCGCAGGCGTTGCGCCGGACCCGCTGCTCAAGCCGTTCGCTGAACTCACGCCGCCGTCGCTCACGCTCGAGCAGCTCGGCGACGACAGCCAGGCGGGCAAGCTGCTGCGCCAGGCGGGTCTGCTCTGATGGATCGGATGTGAGCGAGGCCATGATCGCCGCGACCGCGGCTCCCGCAACGGCGCGCGCCAGAAAGCGCGCGCCGCGCGGCCTGCTGGCGGCAGCTGCATTCAGCGCACTGCTGGTGCTGCTGCCGCTGGCGTTTACCCTCTATCGCGCCGCGACCTTAGGGCGCGACGACGCGATCGAACTCGTGTTCCGGCCGCTCGTCGGCGAACTGCTGGTCAACACGCTGCTGATCACCGTCAGCGCGACGCTGGCGTCGGCCGTCATCGGCACGGCGGCCGCGTGGTTCGTCGAGCGCACGCATGTTCCCGGGCGCCGCGTCTGGGCAGTGCTGACCGCTGCGCCGCTCGCCATGCCGGCTTTTATCACGAGCTATGCGTGGGTGTCGCTGAGTCTCGATTTGCAGGACTTTGCCGGCGCACTGCTCGTCATTACGTCCGCGTATTTTCCGCTGGTCTATCTGCCGGTTGCCGCTGCCTTGCGCGGCATGGACCCGGCGCTCGAAGAAAGCGCGCGCGCATTGGGCTGCGGGCGGTGGGCGACCTTCATGCGC
Source organism: Paraburkholderia sp. GAS448 (assembly GCF_050435685.1). Lineage (NCBI taxonomy): Bacteria > Pseudomonadati > Pseudomonadota > Betaproteobacteria > Burkholderiales > Burkholderiaceae > Paraburkholderia > Paraburkholderia sp. GAS448. The sequence goes on along the minus strand of NZ_JBNDKT010000033.1, from coordinate 37,609 downwards.
GTCGTGCTGCCGCAACTGCGCCCCGCCCTGCTCGGCGGCATGCTGCTCGTCGCGCTCGGCGTGCTGTCCGAATTCGGCGCGTTCCAGTTGCTGCGTTTTCGCACCTTCACCACCGAGATCTACGCCGAGTACCGCACGAGCTTCGACAACAGCGGCGCATCGCTGCTCGCGTGCATCCTGATCGCGATGTGTCTCGTGTGCCTTGCGCTCGAATTCCGCGTACGCGGCGCGGCGCGTTATGAACGTGTCGATCGCGGCACACGCCGGGCTGCGCTGCGTTACGGCCTGGGCAAGTGGCGTTGGGCCGTGACGGGCGGTTTCGCAGCGCTCGCCATTGCCACGCTCGGCGTGCCGCTCGGCATGATCGGCTTCTGGCTCACGCAGGAAGGCGCCGCCGCGGTCACGCCAACGGAAGTGTCGCCCGAACTGCTGTTCAACGCGACGATGTCGTCGCTGGGTTTCGGGCTCGCCGCTGCGGTCGTCACGACGCTGCTCGTCGTACCGCTCGCGTTCCTGCTGGTTCGCTATCCCGGCCGGCTCGCGACGCTTTTCGAGCGCACCGTGTTCCTCGCACAAGGCATCCCGGGGCTCGTGATCGCGCTCGCAATCGTGTCGCTTGCCGTGCACGCGCTGCAGCCGCTCTATCAGGGCGCGACCTTGCTCGTGATTGCGTACGCGATCCTGTTCATGCCGCTCGCGCTCGTCAGCGTGCGCGCGGCGTTGATGCAGGCGCAGCCGCGTCTCGAAGAGACGGCTCGCGCGCTCGGCCTCAACTGGAGGCAGACGTTCGTGCGCGTGATGCTGCCGCTTGCCGGGCCCGGTCTCGGCGCGGCGGCGTCGATGGTGTTCATCTCCGTGGCCACCGAACTCAACGCGACACTGCTCCTCTCGCCGATCGGGACGCACACGCTCGCCACGCAGGTCTGGTCCGACACTTCGACGCTCGCCTTTGCCGCGGCCGCGCCGTATGCTGCACTGTTGACCGGTATTTCCCTGTGCGCGTCGGGCCTGCTGTTCGCGTTGCTTGGCCGCTCGGCCCTGGCTGGCAAGAGCGCCTGAGCACCTGAGCACCTGAGCACCTGAGCACCTGAGCACCTGAGCGCAGCAACTGTATTTCCATCTGATTTCCATGAGCGAACTTCGTATCAGCGGCCTGCACAAATCGTTTGACGGCCACGCCGTATTGCACGGCATCGACCTGTCGGTGGAGCGCGGCACGCTGCTGGCGCTGCTCGGTCCGTCAGGCAGCGGCAAGACGACCTTGCTGCGGGTGCTCTGCGGTTTCGAGCGGGCCGATAGCGGCACCATCGAAATCGAGGGGCGACGCGTCGCCGGCAACGATCTGCATCTGCCTTCCGAACAGCGCCGTATCGGTTATGTGCCGCAGGAAGGCGCGTTGTTTCCGCATCTGTCGGTCGCGGACAACATCGTGTTCGGGCTGCCGCGTGGCCAGCGGCGCGCTCGCCATCGCGTCGCGGAACTGCTTGAACTCGTGGGCCTGCCGGCCAGTTACGCGGAGCGCGCGCCGCAGCAGCTGTCGGGCGGCCAGCAGCAACGCGTCGCGCTGGCCCGCGCGCTCGCGCCGTCGCCGACCCTCGTGATGCTCGACGAACCGTTCTCGTCGCTCGATGCGGCGTTGCGGCTCGAAACCCGCCAGGCCGTCGCGAATGCGCTGGCGGCGGCGGGTGCGACTGCCGTGCTGGTCACGCACGATCAGTCGGAAGCGCTGTCGCTTGGACGCGAGGTCGCCGTGCTGTGGAATGGCAAGCTGATCCAGAAGGCGACACCGGAAACGCTCTATCGACGCCCCGTCACGCGCGAACTCGCCTCGTTCATCGGCGAAGCCGTGCTGCTGCCTGGCCTCGTGGCGCACGAGGTTGCCGTTTGCGCGCTCGGCGAACTGAAACTGTCGGCCCCCGTCGCCGATGGCCCCGTCGATGTGATGGTGCGGCCGGAGCAGATCCGCGTGCTCGCGGCCGGCGAAGCGGCGACGAACGGGACGCACACCTTCGATGCCGTGGTACGCGAAGTCACCTTCAACGGTCAGGACGCAAGCGTCCTGCTGCAACTGGGCGCGCAACACGCCGCCACGACGCCATCTGCCGCGATTCGCGCCCGTGTGCCCGGCTATCGCAGCCCACGTCCGGGCGACAGGGTACGGCTCGCCGTCGATGGCGAAGTGACCGCCTACGCGCGCGTCTGAGTGCGCACGGACAGGTCCTGCATCATCTGCGCGGCGAGATAGTCGCAGGTCGGCCGGTCGGATTTCGCGCTGCGTGCCACGACGATTTCGAGCGGCTCGATGTGAGGCAAACCCTGCGCCTCGCCATAAATCGTCAGGCGCGACGGCACGCTGCAGCGCGCCAGCGCCACGACGGCCAGCCCCGCATCGACCGTCGCCACGAGCCCGAGCAGACTCGCGCTGCTATACGCCGCGCGATATTTGATCCCGGCGTTGTTCAGCGCGTCGAGCGTGTGTGCGCGCGCCACGCATCCATGCTCGTACAGCCCGACGGGAAGCGGCGACGCGGCAAGCACCGAGGTATCTTCCGGCGAGCCGACCCACACCATGTCCTCACGCCGCACCAGATCACCGCGCAGCTTGCGGTCGCGTGTGACGAAGGCGAGATCGATCTTGTTGTCGGCCAGCATGGGCGCGAGCGCCGTGCTCTGCGCGCAGACGATCTCGATCTCGACATGCGGGTACAGATTCGAAAATCGCCGCAATACCGGCGACAGCAACGAAGAAACGTAATCATCCGGCGCGCCGAGCACGACACGGCCAGTCACCTCGGGCCGCGCAATCGCCGACCACGCTTCCTCATGCAGGTCGAGCATCCGCCGTGCGTATTCGAGCAGCGTGTTGCCCGGCCGTGTAAGCGCCAGATTGCGCGTGTCGCGCATGAAAAGCGTCGTGCCGAGCATGCGTTCGAGCCGCTTGATCTGCATGCTGACTGCCGCCTGCGAGCGATACACGCTCGCCGACGCCTTTGTAAAGCTGCCCGTCTCCACGACTGCAACAAACGTCCGCAAGAGATCGACGTCGAATTCCGGATGCATGATTTATCAATTCCGCTTATGGAATCTCTCAATTTTATTCGTTTGTAGGCAGACGGCAAGTCATCGATACTCGTCCCATCGTTGTCATTGACCGGAGCCATCCCGCATGAACATGACTGAACGCCAGCAGGGAGCCGTGACGCTGGCAGGCGGCGGCTTGCTCATGGGCACGCTCGGCATCTTCGTCGAGGAGGCGCGGCTTGGCGCGCTCACGCTCGTGTTCTTTCGCTGCCTGTTCGGTTTTCTGGCGTTGTTTGCGTACTGCGCGTGCAAAGGGTTTTTCGCGCGCCGCTATTTCACGCGACGCACCATGACGCTCGCGGTGCTCTCCGGTGCGCTGATGGTCACGCAGTGGGTCTGGTTCTTCGATGCGATTCACCGCACCAGCATCGCGGTGGCCACCGTCGTGTTTCACGTGCCGCCGTTCTGGGTCGTCCTGATCGGTGCGGCGCTCTTCAACGAACGGCTCGGTATCGACCGGCTCAGCTGGATCGCGGCCGCCTTCGTCGGGCTCGTGCTTGCCTCGGGTGTGGTTGCCACCGATAACCTGCAGGGCCATACGAGCTATCTGATCGGCATCGGCGAGGCGCTGGCCGGCTCGGTGCTCTATGCCGGCGTCACGCTGATCGCGAAAAGCCTCGGCGACCTGCGCCCGCACCTGCTGACGCTCGCCCAGTGTTTGGTGGGCGTCGTCTGTCTGCCATTCATCGCGCCGCTGACCGCCGCCCATATTTCGCCGCAGCAGTGGCTCTGGCTCGTCGGGATGGGCGTGCTGCACACCGGGCTCTCGTATGTGCTGATCTACGGCGCGCTGCCGAAACTCACCACGCCGGTTATCGCCGTGCTGCTCTTCGTGTATCCGTTGACTGCCATCGCCGTCGACGCAATCGTGTACGGACGGGCGCTGTCTCCCGTACAGCTCGCCGGCATGACTCTCATCGTGGCGGCGAGCCTCGGTGTCAATCTCGGCTGGCCGCTTCTTTCGACCATCCTGCCGCGCGCACGCGCCAGCCGTCACGCCGATTGACGACGCTTGCCGGGCGGCAAGGCGGCGTCGCGTAAGCGAACGCCGCGCCGCAACCGGCCATTTACTCGGGCAGCACTTGTCCCTTCGTCTCCGGTGCGAACGGAATGATGAAGAGGCCGATGACAAAGGCGAGCGCCGTCAGCGCCACCGGCACGCCGAGTGTATGCATGTGCAGCACCGCTGCGCCGAGCAGGAAGTTCACCCCCGCACCAACAAACCGGCCAAACGATGTGCAGAATGCGAAGGCCGTCGCCCGCACGCGCGTCTCGAACTGCTCCGGCAGCCACAGGCTGAAGAGCGCGAAGTTGCCGCCGAAGAAGCCGAGCACCGTGAGCCACGCGATAAACGGCGCGAGACCGTTCGGCAGATAGAACGCCCACCCGAAGCTCCCCACGATCGCCACGGCCATGCCCGTGAAATAGATCGCCAGTGTTTTCCTGCGGCCGATGCGCTCGGCGATTGGCGGCAGCGCAAGACAGCCGAGGATCGTCGCGATCGACAGCAAGCCGGTTGCGATCGACGCCATCTTGACCGACTCGGGTTTCGTCATGCCGGCCTTCGTTGCGAGCTGGATCACAGCCGACGGTTCATACACCGCCCCGGCCCACAGACCGATGATCGCGATCGTGAGCAACGCGCAGGCGACCCACGTGCGGCGCCGGTACTTCGGCCCAAGAATCTCCTGCAACGGTTTGGTGCGCACGGTGCGCGCTTCTGCCTTCTGCCACTTTTCCGTCTCCTTCACGCGCAGCAGGATCATGATCGCGCAGAAGACAGGCACCGCGCCGGTCAGGAACATCGCGCGCCAGCCGAAATGCACGCCGATCGTGTAGTTGAGCGCGGCGGCAAGGAAGAAGCCGGCGTAATAGCCGGTCTGCAGATAGCCGGCGCCCATCTTGCGACGATCCTCCGGCCACGCTTCAGCGACATAGGTGCCCGCGAGCGCCCATTCGCCGCCGATCCCGACGCCTGCGATAAAGCGGTAGATGCCGAGTTCCCACACGTTTTGCGAGGTCGCAGCGAGCCCCGTAAAGATGGCGAACGTGAAGATCGTGCCGGCCAGCACCCGGGTGCGGCCAAAGCGGTCGGCGAGCGGTCCCCAAATGAAAGACAGCCCCCATCCGACGAGGAACAGGGCGAACAGGATCGAACCGGCCAGCCCGACATTGGCCGGCGTCGCGGCGAAACCCGAGCGCGGCAGCAACTCGGTCAGTGCGGGCGTGAGGACCAGCGCGTAAATGAACGAGTCCATGCCGTCGAGTGTCCAGCCTGCCCACGCGCCCCAGAAACCAGCAATCTGCGAGCGATTGAGCGGTGTGCGCCGCCGCGCGGCAGACGCGCGGTCCGTAATTGAATTCATCATGCTCCTCCGGTGATACGGTTTGGAATACGTGCTTCGGAACGACGCTACGGCGCGCTTGTCGGGTTGATTGCCGGACGGGGTTTGCTGCCTCATTGTTGCTCGAGCAGAACCTGGCGCGGAATGCTGCCTGTGCGACAGGTGCCTGTGGACCGCAAAGCCCGGGTTTCTCCGGCTGGAAAACGCGTCTTTTTATATATAATATTTGATCTCATGGACGACGCAACGAGTGGTTTTCCCTTACACGAAGGCACGGCGCCACTTCTTCTGCCGGCGGCGGCGCCACGGGCGAGCACGTCACGCGTGATCGCGGACGCGCTGCGCGCGGCGATTGTCGACGGCACCCTGGCGCCAGGTGCACCGTTGCGCCAGGACACGATTGCGCGGCATTTTTCGGTCAGCGCGATTCCCGTGCGCGAAGCGCTTCGGCAACTCGAAAGCGAAGGCTGGGCGAAAGTCGAGATGCACAAGGGCGCGACGGTCGCGCCTTTGTCGGCCGCCGAGGCGCGCGAAATCTACGAGATCCGCTCGGCGCTCGAGAGCCTCGCGATCGGGCTGGCGATTCCGGCTCACACTGCCGCGACGCTGCGCGAATCCGAAAAGCTCCGCGAGGCCGCCGAGCGCGAAGCCGATCCCTCTCTGTACGTCACGCGAAATGAAGCCTTCCATATGAGCCTCTACGCGCCCGCCGGACGGCCACAGCTCACCGAGATGCTCGTCACGCTGCACCGGCGTGGCGAACGCTATCTGCGCCTCAAGTTCGGCCTGCCGAGCTACAAGGGCGAATCCGACCAGGAACATGCCGCGCTGATCGACGCCGTGCGTCGAGGTGACGTTGCCACCGCGCAGACGCTGGTTGCGCAACATCTGCTCGGCACCGGCGATCTGCTCTATCGTTTCCTGAACGAACGCGCACAGGCTGAGGCCGTGCAGACAAAAACCCGCAAGCCACGGGCGGCACGCGCGTCCAGCACGCGCGCGACCGTGCCCACTTCAACCGGGAGCTGAATCCGCCGATGAACCCATCCGTCGAAACGTCACCTCAAACGGCCGCTGCGGCAGCCGGGCCCGCAGCGCGATCCTGGACCACGCGCCGCGACGAAAAAAACCGCCGTCTCGCGGCAATCGCGCCGTGGGTGCAGGACGGCGTGCTATCGGCAGCACGCATCGTCGACGCGCTGGAAACGTTGATTCGTCCGGGCGATCGCGTCGCGCTGGAAGGCGATAACCAGAAGCAGGCCGACTTCCTGTCGCGCTCGCTGGCGAAAGTCGATCCAGAGAAGGTTCACGACGTTCATCTGCTGATTTCGACCATCAACCGCCCCGAACACCTGACGCTGTTCGAGAAGGGCATCGCACACAAGGTCGACTTTTCGTTTGCCGGGCCGCAGAGCCTGCGCGTGGCGCAACTGCTCGAAGACGGCCAGCTCGAGATCGGCGCGATCTACACCTACGTCGAGCTCTATGCGCGGATGTTCGTCGACCTGACGCCGAACGTTGCCCTGCTGTGCGCGGAGAAAGCCGACCGGCACGGCAATCTCTACACGGGACCGAACACCGAAGACACCCCCACCATCGCCGAAGCCGCCGCGTTCCGGCATGGCATCGTGATCGTCCAGGTGAACGAGATCGTCGACGAACTGCCGCGTGTCGATATTCCCGGGTCATGGGTCGATGTCGTCGTCGAGGCGGACCGGCCCTTCGCTGTCGAACCGCTCTTCACGCGCGATCCACGCCACATCGGCGACCTGCAGGTGCTGACCGCGATGATGGTCATCAAGGGCATCTATGCGCCGTACGGAATTACATCGCTGAATCATGGCATCGGCTTCGATACGGCCGCGATCGAACTGCTGCTGCCGACCTATGGTGAAGCGCTGGGGCTCAAAGGCAAGATCTGCCGCAACTGGACGCTCAACCCGCATCCCACGCTGATTCCCGCGATCGAATCGGGCTGGGTGGAAAGCGTGCATTGCTTCGGCAGCGAGGTCGGCATGGAAGCGTATATCGAGGCGCGTCCCGATGTGTTCTTCACCGGCAGCGACGGCAGCCTGCGCTCGAACCGCGTGCTGTGCCAGCTAGCCGGGCAATATGGCGTCGACCTGTTCATCGGCTCGACCTTGCAACTCGACGCGGATGCGAATTCATCGACGGTGACGCGTGGCCGGCTCGCGGGTTTCGGCGGCGCACCGAACATGGGCCATGACCCGCGCGGGCGGCGTCATTCGAGCGAAGCCTGGCTCAAGCTGCTGAAGGATCAAGGCCCCGTTTCGCGCGGGCACAAGCTTGTCGTGCAGACGGCGGAAACCTACAAAAAAGGCGGCGAACCGACCTTCGTCGATGAACTCGACGCGGTGGCCGTGGGCACGAAAAGCGGCATGCCGGTCGCGCCGGTGATGATCTATGGCGACGATGTGAGCCACGTCGTCACCGAGGAAGGCATCGCCTGTCTGCACAAGGCGGAAGGCATGGAAGAACGGCGTGCGGCCCTGGCCGCGGTCGCCGGCGTGACGCCGATCGGTCTGCGCGCAAAGCCTGAGAAAACCGCTGAACTGCGCCGGCGCGGCATCGTCGCGTATCCGGAAGATCTCGGCATCCGGCGCGGTGAGGCAAAACGCTCGCTGCTCGCGGCACGCAGCATCGACGATCTCGTCACGTGGTCAGGCGGGCTGTACTCGCCGCCCGCACGGTTCCGGAGCTGGTGAGCCCATGGCAGCGATGGCTGACACCATGGCGCCGCGGGAAACGTGCGCGAGTGCAACCGTCGCGGCGGCTCCGGCTGGGCTGCCCGACGCGCAACTTGCCCGGCTCGCCGTCGATGCGCTGATCGACGAGGCGCACCTGACGCCCAAACCGGCGCTGGTCGACCGGCGCGGCAGCGGAGCACACCGCGACCTCGATCTGGCGAAGATGATCCGCTCCGCGCTGGCACTGGAACCGACCTTCGTTGCGCTCGCGCGGGCATCGCGCAATCGCGCCCCCTCCGCTACGCTGCGGGCCGAACTCGCGCAGATCGGCCGCACCGGCGAAATCGCGATGATGCAGGCCACCGGCGGCAGCAACGCGCATCGCGGCGCGATCTGGATTCTCGGCTTGCTGGTTGCGGGCGCGGCGATCTGCGAAACAACACCTTCGGCTTCCGATGTGATCAAGGGCGGGGGCTCGTCGGTCAATGCATTTTCATGCCGCGATAGGGATGTGGCTTCCGTCAATGAGGTATCGCGCGGCGCTTCTCGCTCTGCTGGAACGCGTACCGGCCCGGCGGGCCATATCGCTGCAGCTACCTTCAGCAGAAACAGCGCGTCGCTTGCGGCACCTGCATCGCGTGTCTGCAAACTCGCCGCCCAGATTGCCTGTTTCCCCGATAGATTCGCCGCGCCCACCGACAGCCACGGCGAACGCGTGCGCCGCACATACCGTGTCGGCGGCGCACGGCTCGAAGCCCAGGAAGGCTTTCCGCACGTGATCGACGTCGGTTTGCCCGCGCTCGCTACGGCACGCGCAAACGGCATCGCGGAAGACGCTGCGCGCGTCGACACATTGCTGGCGATCATGGCGTCGCTCGACGACACTTGCCTCCTCCATCGCGCGGGCCTCGCCGGCCTGCACGTCGGCAAGGAAGGCGCGCGCCACGTGCTCGCCTGCGGTGGCAGTTCCACCGCAGAGGGGCGTATGGCGCTCGCGACGCTCGAAAGCAAGTTGATGTCGCTCAACGCATCCCCCGGCGGTGCAGCCGACCTGCTCGCCGCCACCCTCTTCATCGACAAGCTGGCTTCGCACGACGCCGGCGGGAGTGCTGCCTCATGGAACATCTGACTTTCGACTATCCGGCGCGACGCGCCGTCACGACACGCGCACACGTCGGCGTGGTCGGCTCCGGCGACCTCGAAGTGCTGCTGTCGCCCGCCGCGACGATGACCGCGCAGGTGGTCGTCCGAACGAGCGTCGACGGCTATAGCCACATCTGGAAGAGCGTGCTGGACCGGTTCTTTACCCGCTTCGACGGTGCCGCACAGATCGAGATCAACGACTTTGGCGCGACGCCCGGCGTCGTCGCGCTGCGGCTTGCCGAGGCGGCCGAAGCTGCAGCCGCCGCCGAAACAGGAGACAACGCATGAATACAGGCGCGACGCCTCCCACACCCTTGCTGCGCGAGAGCTTCATCGAACTGTCCGCGCGCGAGCGCGCACGCGCACTGCTCGACGCCGGCACGTTTCGCGAACTGCTCGGACCGTTCGACCGCATCGAGTCGCCGTGGCTGCCGATGCAGGGCATCGTCTGTCAGGCCGACGACGGCGCCGTCATTGCGCGCGGCACGATCGATGGCGAGCCGGCGGTGGTCGCCGCCATCGAATCGGCCTTCCAGGGCGGCAGTATCGGCGAGGTATCGGGCAGCAAGATCGCGGCCGCGCTCGAACTCGCGCTGCGCGACTGCGAGCGTGGCCGGATCGTGCGACCGGTCGTGCTGTTCGAGACCGGCGGCGTGCGTTTACAGGAGGCCAATCTCGGTCTCGCCGTCATCGCCGAAATACAGGCAGCCATCGTTGCGCTGCGCCGGCACGTACCGGTGGTCGGCGTGATTGCGGGGATGGTCGGATGCTTCGGCGGGATGTCGCTGGCGGCCGCGCTGTGTTCGTATCTGGTCGTGACGAAACAGGGGCGGCTTGGCATGAACGGGCCCGAAGTCATCGAGCAGGAAGCGGGCATCGATGAACTCGACGCCAGCGATCGACGCCGCGTCTGGCAACTGATCGGCGGCGAGCAGCGCGCGGCGACAGGCCTCGCCGACACGCTCACCGAAGACGATTCCAGCGCCGTGCGCAATGCGGTGCGGCACGCGTTTGCACAGGGTGTGCCGTCGGCGCATCGCAGCGAACAGGTCGATACGTATCTCGCGCGGCTCGCGCAGATCGATCCCGCGACCGTCACCCCCGAATCGATGCGCGCGGTATTTGGCTCGCAGGCCCGGAACCCGTCGAAGGAGGACGCATGAACGACACGACGCTGACACGCGGCGCGCGCTGGTTTCGCGCCCTCGCTGGCGATCTCCGCGCGGACGCACCGGTCTGGAGCGGCGAAGCGCAACTGGGCGCTGAAAACGCGCGCTTTATCGCCGTCGTCCCGGACCCGGACAACCGCTTCCCGCGCGCGACCGATAACGTCGTTGGGCTCGAGCAGGGCTGGCGGCTCGCCCGCGCCGTGCGCGAGGTTATCGACGAAGACGCCCGCACCGGCAGCACGGGCGCACGCCGGCCGATCGTCGCGATCGTCGACGTTAAAAGCCAGGCGTACGGCTATCGCGAGGAGATGCTGGGCATCCATCTCGCGTGCGCGGCGGCCGTCGATGCGTACGCGTCTGCGCGCGCCGCGGGGCATCCGGTGATTGCGCTGATCGTCGGGCCCGCGATGTCCGGCGCATTTCTCGCGCACGGTTACCAGGCAAACCGGATTGTCGCGCTGGACGCGCCCCGCACGATGGTTCACGCGATGGGCAAGGAAGCGGCAGCCCGCGTCACCCGTCGCACGGTCGAAGAACTCGACGCTCTTGGCGAGACGATCGTGCCGATGTCGTATTCGATGGCGTCTTTTGCGAAGCTCGGCCTGCTCGATGAATTGATCGAAGGCGTCGACGCCGATGCTCCGGATGCCGCACAGATCGATCGCGTTCGCCAGGTTCTGATCGACTCGGTTCGCAGTGCGCGTGAGGGATCGCGTGACCTGTCGCGTCGGCTGACATCGGGCGCCGCGAGGAAGACGCGAGCCGCTTCGATCGAAGTGCGCCAACGGCTCGCCGAACAGTGGGACGCCGTGTGATGCGCGTGTGCGCCCCGCCACCGTTTCGCCTCGACGAGGCCAGTACCGCGCCTTCGGGCGACACACGCTGGCAGCCGCACGATCTGCTGAAACTGCGACGCCTCCGCCACGACATTAGTGAACCGCCGTGGGTTCGCGACGCGTTCGCGCGCGCACCGTTCGCGGTTGTGCGGCGTGCGCTGGCCGCAGCGGGCTTCATCGCGATTGGCGTACGTGGCGACACTCGGCAACAGCGTTACGGGGCGTGGGCCGAAGTCGACGACGTGGAAGCGGCCGTCACACCTGAAGAACTTGTGGACGTCGATTCTTCTGGCGAGCGGCGTACACTTCCCGCGTTCGTCGCGTTGACCGCCCTCCGCAGCAACGCGGCGACTCTCGCTGCATTCAGATGGGGGCCGACGGGAAGCGTCGGTTTTGAACTCGCAACCGCGTTCCCGGCCGTCACTTCGTCAAGCGATCTCGATCTGCTGATTCGCGCGCCCGCACGGCTCACTCACGAGGCCGCCGTCGCAATGCTGAGCGAACTGCATGCCCATGCAGGGCGCGAGGGTATCCGGATCGACGCGCAGGTTGAAACACCCGCAGGCGGCATAGCCCTCGCGGAACTCGCAGCGGGCAAGCCGCGTGTCATGGCGCGCCATTCGCAAGGTCCCGTGCTCGTCGCCGACCCGTGGTCGACCACCGGCGGCCGCGACTGATGCTTACGTATCTGTTCCCCGGTCAGGGCGCGCAGCAGGAAGGCTATCTTCGCCGGCTGCACGAACAGGCAGCGTTCAAGGAAACGCTCGACGAAGCCTCACATATTCTCGATCTCGATATCCTGACGCTCGATACGCCCGACGCCCTGCGTTCGACGGTCGCGGTACAGGTCGGACTTGTCGTGGCCGGTGTTGCAACGGTACGCGCCCTCGCTGCGGAACATATTGAGCCGGACATCAGTGCGGGGCTCTCGGTGGGCGCCTACCCGGCCGCCGTGAGTAGCGGCGCGCTGGCATTCGACGACGCACTCCGTATGGTGAGAAGACGAGCGGAATTGATGGAGACGGCCTGGCCATCAGGCTATGGTCTTGCCGCGATTGCCGGGTTGTCCGAGCATCAAGTGGAAAAGCTCGCTCATGATCACCAGCACGACGGCCACACACCGGTTTATATCGCCAACGTCAATGCTCCCCGCCAGATCGTGATGGCTGGCTCCGATGCGGCGCTCGACGCCTTCATTGCACGCGCCCTGGCAGCCGGTGCGCGTAAGGCAACCCGACTGGCAGTCAGCGTGCCTTCGCATTGCGTACTGCTTGCCAAGGCCAGCGAAGAACTGCTCGCCTACGCGAAAGACATCAAGTTTCGCGCCCCGCTTGGCACGTATATCGGCAACCGCGGCGGTCGCCCTTTACACACGGCCGACGCGATCCGCGACGATCTCGCGACGAACATGCGTTACACGGTGCGCTGGTACGACGCGCTAACAGCGATGATCGAAATGGGCGGCCGCGTGCTGATCGAAGCCCCGCCGGGGCAGGTGTTGAGCGACATCACCCGCGAAGCCTTTCCGGACGTAACCGTCGTCGCCGCAAGCTCAATGGCGTTTGACCGGCTCGTTGCAACTATACGGCGACGCACTGGGGCTGACGGCGGTTAATGACGGATAATGACGGTTAATGACGGTTAATGGCGGCTGACAGCCGGCCAACATCAAACCAGCCGACACCCTATTCGACGAAAAACTCCTGCAACGTCGACAACGCGTTCGACAGCGCCAGGTCCGAGACTGCGCCCGCTTTCTTCACGAGCCGCGCCTTGTCGACGGTGCGGATCTGGTCGAGCAACACCAGCCCCTTCTTGCGCTGAAACGTCAGCGGCACGCGAAACGGCGCCGGCTTGCTGCCGGTGGTCATCGGCGCGACTATCACGGTGCGCAGATGATCGTGCAACTCGGGCGGCGACACCACCACGCAAGGCCGCGTTTTCTGGATCTCGCTGCCGATGGTGGGATCGAGCGCCACGAGCCATACTTCGCCGCGCGCTACCACTCGAACCCCGCGTCCTCCGCGTTCGGAAACTCGCCCATTACCAGACGATCGTCGCCTGACGCAGCCAGCGACTGGCTTGCATCTGCCCAGCCTTCACGCGCTTTTTTCGGCGGACGGCGCAAGACCAGCGCATCCCCTTCTACCTGCATATCCACTTCGTCCTCCAGTCCCAGTTGGGTCAAGATCGGTTTCGGAATCAGTACGCCGTGCGAATTGCCCATCTTGCGGATCGTCGTTTTCATGGCGTCACCTGAAGCAGAATGTTATGCGGTTGAGGATGAGATGTAAATACAATGTTGGTACATTCTAGCACGGCAAACGGCATAGGATGGATCTCAATGCGGCCGCCCGTCGCCGCCCCTCATTGGCTGTCATCGCCAGTCATTGCCGACGCTCGATCACGCGGCGACAGCACCGCAATTGTGTCGACGGACAGGTCCACGAAAATTCGGCTGCGTGCGTCGTTCAGCCGCCGGATGTAGTGAGGCAAACAGCCTACCCATCTCAAGACGGAAAAGCATCTGAGAGTAATCGGCACAGGAAGCTTCTATGGGGCGTCGAGATCGTCGGGCGGTACTGCGGCTATCCGACCGGCGCTTACGTCAGTGATCGTATCGGTCGCAAGCGTGAGTTCGTCACGTTCGCGGTGGCTTCATTTGAAATCGCGCTGATCTCAACTTCGGCCGCGCCGTCGGAGCGACGTTCCCGTTCCTGATCGGCTACGTGTCACAGACGATGGCGTCTGGGCACGCCATCGGCGTGTTCGCCGCAGCCGCGTAGGGCATCGTGATTCTCGCGGCGTTGACGCTGCCTGAAACGCGCGAGAAGCAACTGCTCGCGCTTCACGCCTGATCTCGCACCGTCGCCCGATGAGCGCGAAACCAGGTGCTGCTCCTCCGGCAAAACCAGTACGCGCTCTAGCGCCCGCCCGACTTCTGCAAGGCACCCGCCGGCGTATGCCCCATCGCATTCGGATCAGGGTCGACCGCGTGCTCATCGCGTGACGACCTCGCGCGCTTCCTGCCTGCCGTCGCGACCGCTCCTGTCCCGCCAGGCCGCCGCGCGCCGCGCGCCTGACGCTCGATCAACCGTTGCAGCAGACAGAACGCACAGAGCAGCGCGCCGATCACGATGCGCGTCCACCATGAACTGAGCGTGCCATCGAACGTGATCAGCGTCTGGATCGTACCGAGAATGCCGACACCGAAGAGCGAGCCGATCACATAGCCGACGCCCCCAGTCAGCAGCGTTCCGCCGATCACGGTTGCAGCGATTGCGTCGAGTTCCATGCCCTGCCCCTGCAAGCCATATCCCGACAGCACATAGAACGTGAAGACCGCGCCGCCAAGCGCCGAACAAAAACCACTCAACGCATAGACGCCGATTCTCGTGCGCGCGACCGGCAAGCCCATCAGCAAGGCGGATCGCGCATTGCCGCCGATCGCATAGACGTTGCGACCGAAGCGCGTAAAGTGCGCGACGTAGACCGCCACGGCGAGCGTCGCCATCGCGATCAACACGTTCGCCGTCACCGAACCTGTACCGAGGTTCAGCCGATACGCGGAAATCGCCTTGAAAGTCGGGTCGGAGATCGTGATCGACTGGGTCGTGATCAGGAAGCACAGGCCACGCGCGAAGAACATGCCGGCAAGCGTCACGATAAACGCCTGCAGACGGAAGAAGTGAATCAGCGCCCCTTGCACAGCGCCGAAGAGCGTCCCCATCAGGAGCACGATCGGCAGGATCAGCCACACCGAAAGATGCATACGCTCTGACAGCACGGCCTCAACGATCGTCGTCAGCGCGACGACCGAACCCACTGACAGATCGATCCCGCCGGACACGATCACGAAGGTCATGCCGATCGCGACGATCAGCAGGAACGCGTTGTCGACCAGCAGGTCGAGCAGCACCTGCCACGAGAAGAAGCCGGTGTACATCACCGAGCCGAAACCGAACAGCGCGCAAAACAACGCGATCGTGACAGCAAGCGGCAATGTGCGCGGATCGACGATGCGGGCGCAGGCAGCAAAGAGGCGGCTCATCGTGCCACCCCGCGCGACGTGAAGAGCGACATCGCCATCGACCGCGCCGACGGCGACTGGATCACACTCACCGCCAGCACGACTGCGGCCTTGACGACGAGCGTCGCTTCGGGCGGCACGCCGATCGAATACGTGGTGTACGTGAGCGTCTGGATGATCAGCGCGCCCAGCACCGTCCCGGCAAGGCTGAACTTGCCGCCGAGCAGCGAGGTGCCGCCCAGCGTGACCGCGAGAATCGCATCGAGTTCAAGCAGGAGGCCTGCGTTGTTGCCGTCCGCGCTGCGTACGTTCGAACTGATCAGAATGCCCGCGATCGACGCGGTCAGACCAGAAAAGGCATACACCGCAAACACGATCGCCTTCGAGCGCAAGCCGACGAGCCGCGTCGCCACCGGGTTCACGCCGATTGCGCGAATGAAGAGGCCAAGCGCGGTGCCTTCGACCAAGAGCGCCGTCGTCAGCACGGCGACGGTCGCGATCCACACGGAGAACGGCACCCCGAGCAGATAGCCGCCGCCGACGAACAGATACCCCGGCGCGCCGATCGGGATGATCTGCCCGGCTGTCAGCAACTGCGCGACGCCGCGGCCCGCGACCATCAGGATCAGCGTCGCAATGATCGGCTGCATCCCGACGAAAGCAACCAGCAGCCCATTCCACATGCCGCTCAGCACGCCGACCACGAGGGCCGCGCACAGCGCCTGCGCGATCAGCGAGGAGGTGGGCACGGCATTGCTCGCCAGCACCGTCGCCGCCGCCGCCCCGGCAATCGCGACCACCGCGCCGACCGAGATGTCGATGCCGCGTGTCGCGATGACGAGCGTCATGCCGGTCGCGACGAGCACGAGCGGCGCGGCGCGATTGAGGATGTCGATGGGCGCGCCGAACAGATGGCCATCGAGGATGCGCATCGAAAAGAAATGCGGATTAACCCACAGGTCGAGCAGGCACAACAGCGCCAGCGTCACACAAGGCCAGACGAGCGGTCGGTCGGCGCCGTCGCGCCCGAGCCAGTTCGGGATCTTCATTCGGCGTTTCCTGCGATGAGTCGATAGATGTCGTCTTCGTTCGATACGTTGCCCGCAACTTCTGCGATCTTGCGACGGTCGCGCAGCACCGCCACCCGATGGCTCACACGCACGACTTCGCTCACCTCGGACGAAATGAACAGGATGCCGAGGCCTTTGCCGCACAGCGCAAGCATGCGGTCCATGATCTCGAACTTCGCGGCGACGTCGATGCCTCGCGTGGGCTCGTCGAGAATCAGCAGCCTGGGGTCGGTGGCGAGCCAGCGCGCGAGGAGCGCCTTTTGCTGGTTGCCGCCGGAGAGCAGTCCGATCGGCTGATCGGCGTCGGACGCCTTGATGCCGAGGCGTTCGATCCACATGTCGGCAATCTCCCGCGCGCGATAGCGGCTGATCTTGCGCAGCCAGCCACGTTTTGCCTGCAACGCAAGCAGGATGTTCTCGCGGATCGACAGGTCCGCCACGATGCCCTCTTTCTTGCGATCTTCCGGGCAGTAGCCGATGCCATGGCGAACCGCGTCGTGCGGCGAACGTAGCCGCGTCGCCTGACCGCCGATCGTGATCGTGCCGCTGTCCGCGCGGTCCGCCCCGAACAGCAGCCGGGCGGTTTCCGTGCGGCCCGATCCCAAGAGACCGGCGAGGCCGAGAATCTGGCCAGGTTGCACGTCGATGTCGATCGGCTGGATCATGCCGCGGCGCCCGACACCGCGCAGCTCGACGAAGGGCGGTACTTTGGCTTTGTCCGCCGGCGCTTCGCGCGCGGCTTCCTTGAGCCGCGTGCTCATCCGTTCGTGGCCGACCATCTTCGAAACGAGCCGGTCCGCCGACAGGTCGCGCGCCAGATATTCGCCTTCTCGCTCGCCATTGCGCATGACCGTAATGCGATCCGAAATCGCGTAGGTCTGTTCGAGAAAGTGCGTGACGAACAGGATCGCGATTCCAGATTGCTTAAGATTCCTGAGTATCTCAAAGAGTTGCGCAACCTCACCGTCGTCGAGGCTCGAGGTGGGTTCATCGAGAATCAGCACGCGCGCATCCACTGAAATCGCCCGCGCAATCGCCACCATCTGCTGTACGGCGATCGGGTACGCGTCGAGCGACTTCGTCACGTCGAGCGAGACGTTGAGCCGCGCCAGCGCGGCCTGTGCGCGGCGCTTGATGTCGGCCCAGTCGATCGCGCCGAACCGCTTCGGCTGACGTCCCGCGAAGATGTTCTCCGCCACTGACAGGTTCGGGCACAGGTTGACCTCCTGATACAGCGTGCGGATGCCGGCGGCTTCGGCTTCCTGCGGCGACGCAAACTGCACGGGCTCGCCGGCGAGACGTATCTCGCCGCCTTCGGGCGCAAACACGCCAGTCAGCACGTTGATCAGGGTGGATTTGCCCGCGCCATTCTGACCCATCAGCGTATGCACTTCGCCGGGATAGAGACGGAAATCGACGCTTTGCAATGCCTTCACGCCCGGAAACGTCTTGCTGATACCGATCGTTTCGAGCACCGGCGCGAGATCGCCCGGCGCCTCGCCATGCGGGAGCGTGGCAGCGGACATCGGGCGGGTTGGAGAAGAGGACGGTTCGGGTGTCTGATGGGCCATAGACCGGATCGGGTCGGTTGAAAAGACGCCGTCCGTTATCGCTTTAACGGACGGCGTTGAGGCACCACACTGGAGAAAAGCAAAGCTGAGGAACTCGCTGGAAGCCGTTCCCAGCCGTCAATATTTGCGCGTCGGCAACGTCTGTTCCGCCACGCTCTGCGGGAACACGGTCTCTTGCGTCAGGATCCGCTTGGGCAAGGGCTTGCCGGCCACCACGTCCTTCACCGCCGACATCAGTTGCGGTCCGAGCAGCGGGCTGCATTCGACATCGACATTCATCTTGCCCGCCGCCATCGCCTGGAAGCCGCCCTTGGTCGCGTCGAACGATACAACGACGACGTCCTTGCCTGGATGCATGCCGGCCTCTTCCATCGCCTGGATCGCGCCGAGCGCCATGTCGTCGTTATGCGCATAAACTACATTTATTTTATTTCCATAAGTTTTTATAAACGCTTCCATGACCTGCTTGCCGCCGGCGAGCGTGAAGTCGCCACTTTGCGACGCGATGATCTTGAATTTCGGATCGTTCTTGATCACTTCGAGCAGGCCTGAATGACGGTCGTTAGCCGGAGCGGATCCGACCGTTCCCTGGAGTTCGGCGATGTTGATGGGGCCCTGGTCGTTTTTATAGTGATCTTCGAGCCAATGGCCGCCACGCCGCCCTTCTTCCATGAAGTCCGAGCCAATCATCGTCACGTACAGCGAGGTGTCTTTCACATCGATGTTGCGGTCCGTCAGGATGACCGGGATCTTCGCCGCCTTGGCTTCGAGCAGCACCGGCTCCCAGCCCGACTCGACGACTGGCGAGAACGCGATCACGTCGACCTTCTGGGCAATGTAGGAGCGGATCGCCTTGATCTGGTTTTCCTGCTTCTGCTGGGCATCGGAGAATTTCAGCTTGATCTTCGCGTCGGCGGCTGCCGATTTCACCGATTCGGTATTGGCTGTGCGCCATGCGCTTTCAGCCCCGACCTGGGCGAAGCCCAGCGTAATCTGTTTGTCTTCGGCGTGCGCGCTGACCGCCGAGAACGTGAGTGCCCCCGCACCGGCGCAGGCTACGAGAGCGCGCAACGCGGCGCGTCGTGAAATCATCATGACTGTCTCCTGATCATTGTTTTGTGTCGATGGTCCCACCGCCCGGCCATGCGGCGATCTCATGGGGACGAACCTAGCGTAGTGGCTGGTTCCGGTACCGTCCAATTATTTGATTTGCGCAACCCATACCAGTTTTGATATGGAGCGCCCCGCCGTGTTGCCTGAAGCGGGATACGGCCCGGTCGCGGGGGCACTGAGGTGTGTTTACATTTCCCTTATATTGCGAACGGAAGTCTTTAGACGCTCCCTACGGCGCGTTCGCTAGTCTCTCGATACCCTGTTGTTACGCGACGGTATCGATGAACAGTACAAGGAACCTTGTCCGACCGAAGAACGTTCTACTGTGCGCCACGCTTGCGTTGACGCTGGCCGCCGGTGCCGCCCGCGCCGACGACAACGCGGACGGACGCCACGCCGCCGTGGTCCGCATCCTCACCAGTCATTTCCGGCTGTCGGCAGAACGTGCGGAACATATCGTTGGCGCGGTCGAGCAGGCGGCCGGCAAACTGCATGTGCCGATCTCGCTGATTCTCGCGATCATTCAGACCGAATCGGGTTTCGACTCACGCGCGACCAGTTCCGCGGGTGCGATCGGACTGATGCAGGTCATGCCGGCGACGCTTCGCGACTTCACGGCGCGCAGCGCACCGCCCGCGGACATTCAGGACCCCGCGGGGAACATCTACGTCGGGACGTCGATCCTGCGACGCTATATCGACGATGCGGATGGCGACATGCAGCAGGCGCTCAGTCGTTATAGCGGCGGCACGCGCGGCTACGCTCGAAGGGTGTATGCCCGCTGGCGATATTTCAGCGATTTTGCCGATCCCGCGCTACATTCCGCCCGCGACACCGCGTTCGCGCTACGAGCGACGGCCGCCGGCAGGCAGGACGAGGACGCTCCGGACACGGCGGCTATCGGCGCGGCATCGCAGGGCGAGAGACAAGCCGGGAAACAAGGCGAAAGGTCAGATTGATCCGCTCGCCCTGCACGAGCGGTTCTTTCGGCACGCGGTGCCGCCATTCCGCCTGGGTTCGTCCGCGCATCACGAGGAGACTTCCGCCCTTTAACGGAAACGACTGAACGACACCTGTTTTGTTGTGCTTCAGGTCAAAGGTACGCGCGACGCCCAGGCTCACGGACGCGATCACAGGTTCGGCGCCCAGTTCGGGTTCGCGGTCGGCATGCCAGCCCATGCTGTCCGAGCCGCTCCGATAGCGATTCAGCAGCACGCTGTTAAAACGCGCACCGCAGATGACTTCCGCGGCGGCCTTGAGTTCGGCGACAGCGGGCGTCCATGCATCGGGCACGTTGCGGATACCCGAATACACATAGACGGCGTCCGGCTCGCCCTGCCATGCAGTGAGCCTCGGCAGGGGCACACGACCGGCCGGCGTCATCATCGTGTCCTGCTTCCACGCGACTTCCTCGACGATGCGTGCCTGCACCCGCGCCGCCGCTTCAGGGGCGAGCCAGTCGGGGTACCACTCGACGTCAGGAGCAGGAAGGTCGTTGAACAGATCGGACATGAGGAAACTTCTCGCGCACGCGCGTCGCGAAACGTCGAATGAGAGACCCCGCCATTATGAAGCGGCGCGGCCTGGGCGAATCATCCAGCCGCTTGCGCTTTCATTCGCGCGTGCCTTGGGACTCGATACCGGCCCGATGTCGGACTTCGATCCGCACAGGTCGTCGAAGCGTCCTTCGCGGGTACGATCGGGAAGTCGAACTGGGGCCGCTGGCCTGGAAAATCGATGTAGTGTGTTGCGAGGTGCGCGTCACGTCACGTCAGCAGCGCGATATAGAAGACGATCGCGCCGATCAACGCGCCGACGAAGCAGAAGCCCTCTTCGGCTTCGTCGCCGTTGGAGCGTAACCATGCGCCGATAACCCCGAACATCCCGGCGATCCCCAGCGCCACGAACACCATCACCACGTCGAACAATGCGCTGCGGCCCAGTTCGGAAAACTCGATCTGCTGCACGCCGAAATACAGACCCAGCGCCATCAGCGACAGCACGACGAGCGGCAACATTACATGACTGCCCTCGTAACCGATGTGATGCTCATGATGGCCGTGACCGTGCGCTTTCGTCAGCTTCATCATCGTTCGTCTCCCACGTCGCTCTCTGAACCGGCGACAGATCGCCCCCGAATCGGCGCTGGTTTCGACCAGACTGACACCGTCATTGAACCAGTTCAACGAGGGAAAACCAGAGCCAGTTTCGATCGGGCCCACTTTCAGAATAGGCGATAGAGACACGCAATTCAAAATCTGTTTAGTTCATTAAGGCATGCAGGACCGCGGCGCGCGCTGCAGGCTGAATCGCCGGTCCATGGCGCGTAATTCAGCGCTTCATGCGATGCGTGATGGCTCATGCGAGCAGCGAAAACACGCGCGAGGACGTGACCGGCAGCCGCGGCGAACTGTCGGTAGAATGGTTCGCCTGTCCGCTGTTTCGACGCCCGGCGCCGCTGCCCTCGGTGCGGCGCCATGCTCCCCGGTTCGACTCAACTGCCCCTCAACTGCCCTCTCTATGCGCCGCATATCGTTTCTGGTTCGCGTGATCCTTATCGGCATCCTGCTGCATGTCTATGTCGGCTTCCGCCTGATTCCGGATCTGCCGGTCGGCACGCCGCTACGCGCGCTTGCCGCGTTGTGGCTCGTGCTTTCCGTATGCGTGATTCCGCTCGGCGTGCTGGCGCGCAACATCGAGCAACAGCCCCTCGCCGACCGTCTCGCCTGGCTTGGCCTGCTGGTGTTGGGGTTCTTTTCGTCGCTACTGGTGCTGACGTTAGCGCGCGACCTGCTGCTGGCTTCGTTGCTGACCATCGATGCGATCAGGCCGCATACCTTGCCGCTCGCTACGTGGCGCATCAATACCGCCGCGGCAGTGCCGCTGCTGGCGTTGCTGTCGACTGCCGTCGGCCTCTTCAATGCGCGCCGCCGCGCGCGCGTCGTCACGATCGACATCCCGATCGACGATCTACCCGCCGCACTCGACGGCTTCACGATCGTCCAGATCAGCGACATCCACGTGGGCCCGACCATCAAGCGCAGCTATGTGGATGCGATCGTCGACGCGGTCAACCGGCTGAAGCCCGACCTGATCGCCGTGACGGGCGATGTCGTGGACGGCAGCGTCGAGCAGCTTTCGAGCCACACACAGCCGCTGTCCCGGCTTACGGCACTGCATGGCGCCTATCTCGTCACGGGCAACCACGAGTATTACTCCGGCGCGCATGCGTGGATCGACGAGTTCCGGCGCCTCGGGCTCACGGTGCTGCTCAACGAACACGTCGTCGTCGAACACAAGGGCGCGCAGGCAGTGATCGCGGGCGTGACCGATTATTCCGCCGGGCACTTCGATCCGGCACATGCCAGCGACCCTGCCGCGGCACTGACCGGCGCACCCGGCGACGTGCTGATCAGGGTGTTGCTCGCCCATCAGCCACGCAGCGCAGAAGCGGCTGCCGACGCCGGCTTCACGCTGCAGTTGTCGGGGCACACGCATGGCGGACAGTTCTTCCCGTGGAATTTCTTTGTCCGGCTCCAGCAGCCCTTCACCGCCGGACTCGCGCGCATGAACGGGCTCTGGGTCTACACGAGCCGCGGCACCGGCTACTGGGGCCCGCCCAAGCGCCTCGGCGCACCGTCGGAAATCACGCGCGTGCGTCTCGTGCCTGCCGAGGGCGTTTAAGGCAGGCCCGGTCCTTGCGGAAGACTCCGTCATGAATCACTTACGGAGTCCGCGATGACCACCAGTACGCCAACGAAGGCGCAAACTACGCCCCCGGATCTCGACCATCCAGACCCCGCCATGCATAGCGATAACGCAATGGCGGCTGATGATCTGTGCGCCTTGCACCTGCTGCAACACAGCCGCCTCGCCTGCCCTCAGCCGTGATACAACGCACCTGTACAGGCATCGAAGGATGACGACCGATTATGGATGGCAACAAGTCGCTGCATCAGACGAGTTTTTATCTTCTCCTGTTCACCGTATCGATCGCGCTGTGTTTCATTCTGGCGCCGTTCTTCAATACGATTTTCTGGGGCAGCATTCTTGCCTTGATTTTCCAGCCCGTGCAGCGCTGGCTGCTCATCCGGTTCGGCCGGCGCCGCAATCTTGCGGCATTCGTCACGCTGCTGCTGTGCGTCGTCATCGTGATCCTGCCGCTGATGCTGGTCGCGGGCACCCTGGTTCAGCAAGGTGCGCTCGTCTACGGGCAGCTGAGATCGGGCAATCTGAATTTCGGCGGCTACTTCGACGAGATCCTGCATGCGCTGCCTGATTCGGTGCAGCGCATGCTCGCGAGCGTCGGGCTCACCGATATCCACGGCCTGCAGCAGAAGCTGACCGCGGGCGCGGCGCAGATCAGCCAGTTTGTCGCCGCGCAGGCCCTCTCCATTGGACACAACACGCTGCAGTTCCTCGTCAGCTTCGGCGTGATGCTGTATCTGCTGTTTTTCCTCGTGCGCGATGGTCGTGAAATCTCACGCCTGATCCGCGAAGCGATTCCGCTCGACGAGGAGCGCAAGCTGCACCTGACGCGCAAGTTCACGACGGTCGTGCGCGCAACCGTCAAGGGTAATGTCGCGGTGGCGCTCGTGCAGGGCACCCTCGGCGGGATCGCGTTCTGGGTCGTCGGGATTCAGGGGGCGCTGCTGTGGGGCGTGCTGATGGCGTTCCTGTCGCTGCTACCCGCGATCGGCGCGGCGCTGATCTGGGGACCCGTCGCGATCTACTTCCTCGTGACCGGCGCGCTCGCCAAGGGTCTCGGCCTCTTCGCTTTCTGCGCGCTCGTGATCGGCATGGTCGACAATGTGCTGCGCCCGATTCTCGTCGGCAAGGACACCAAAATGCCCGACTGGGTCGTGCTGATCTCGACGCTCGGCGGCATGTCGCTGCTCGGCATCAATGGCTTCGTGATCGGGCCGCTCATCGCTGCGCTCTTCATGAGCTGCTGGGCGCTGCTCACGCGCGACAAGCACGGTGTGTCGACCCAGTGACACGGTTTGCCTGACGGCCGCCGCCCAGGTGAACGTCTTGCGGTGTCTCGAACCACACGCCGAAGCCTAATTGAAATGAAAATTAGCTCATTCGATGTTCGATCGAACATCAACGCGCTTGACTGCGCTCGTTTACGAACATAGGATTCTGCTAACGGGGCGACATCAGTCATCAGACAATTGCAGTCACTCCGCAGCCGGATCACATTGAGCAGCACGGCGAGGGCTGTCGAGTGGGCATCAGAACCCGCGAGGCCCAATGTAAAAGAGTCATTTCAAAGGCTGCCGGTCGTGTGACGACCTATCAGATGAGACAGCCAGATCATCTTCAGGCGCGCGGCCGGTCACCGGCTCGCGGACGGAAGTCAGGACGGAGACAGAATTGAAAACAATCAAAGGCTTACGCTGGTGGATCATCGTGCTGGTCTGCCTCGGCACCATCATGAACTACCTCGCGCGCAATTCCCTCGGCGTCCTCGCGCCCGAGTTGAAGCACGTGCTGAATCTCTCGACGCAGCAGTATTCGTACGTCGTGGGGGCTTTCCAGATCGGCTATACGATCATGCAACCGGTTTGCGGGATCGTCGTCGACCTGATCGGCCTGCGGCTTGGCTTCGCGCTATTCGCGGTCTTGTGGTCCGCCAGCGGCGTGCTGCATGGCCTCGCGACCGGCTGGGTCTCGCTTGCCGGCATGCGCGGGCTGCTCGGACTGTTCGAAGCGGCAGCCATTCCGTCCGGCATGAAAGCTGTCGCCGAATGGTTTCCGGACAAGGAAAAGTCGGTTGCCGTCGGCTATTTCAATGCGGGCACGTCGCTCGGCGCCCTGCTCGCTCCGCCGGTCGTGATCTTCCTGTCACTGCGCTTCGGATGGCAGTCTGCGTTCATGGTGACAGGCGCGTTCGGTTTCGTGTGGGCCGCGCTCTGGTACGCACTCTATCGCTCCCCCAACGAACATCCGCGTATTACCGAGCACGAACGCACACTGATCGAAACAGGACAGACGACGTCCCCGCCGGCCAGCCAGCGCCCGGTGCGCGACGTGCTCGGCTCGCGCCGCTTCTGGGCGATCGCGCTGCCGCGCTTCTTCGCCGAGCCGGCCTGGCAGACGTTCAGCTTCTGGATCCCGCTCTATCTCGTCACTGTGCGCCATATGGATCTGAAGGAGATTGCACTCTTCGCGTGGCTGCCCTTCCTTGCTGCCGATCTGGGCGGCATCTTCGGCGGCTACCTGTCGCCGTTCCTGATGAAGTATTGCCGCGTCCCGCTGATCTGGTCGCGCGTCGCGGGCGTCGTGCTGGGTGCGCTGCTGATGATCGGGCCGGCCTGCATCGGGCTCGTGGCATCGCCGTATATGGCGATCGCGCTCTTCTCGGTGGGTGGCTTCGCGCATCAGATGATCTCCGCTCTCGTCAACACGCTGAGCGCCGACGTGTTCGATTCCGATGAAGTCGCGACCGCCAGCGGTTTTGCGGGCATGGCCGCGTGGATCGGCGGCCTCAGTTTTTCGCTGGTGGTGGGCGCGCTGGCCGATACGGTCGGCTATGGCCCGCTCTTCGCGTGTCTCGCTGCGTTCGATCTGATCGGCGCTACGTTGCTGGTTGTGCTGATCCGCGGCCAGTCGAAACAGGAACGCGCACTCGCTCACGCCTGATGCGGGCGTGTCTGTCGCCATGAAAGGAAGTCTGATGACGTCGTTATTGCATCCCCCGGTGTTCGAAGCTGCCCAGCCCGACGGAAACCATTTGCGTCTGACGAGCGTTTCCGGGCCGGTCATCGATATCTTCGTGCTCGAAGACGATATCGTCCGCGTGCGCGTCCTGCCCGACGGCGAGGCGCGCGGTCCGCGAACCTGGGCGATTGCGCCGGGGCTCGACGATGTGCCGGTCGAAGGACGCGACCGGCTCGATCTGTCCGGCTTCACGCTGCCGTCTTTCGCACTGCACGAAGAGGCCGGCAAGCTTCGCATCGAAACGGCCCAGATCCGCTTGACGGTATCGCTGCAAGGCGGATTCTGCGGGTGGGAAATGCGTCGCGGCGATGCATGGCAACGCGTGCTGGAAGACCGTCCGACGCAAGCCTGTAACTTCGGCTGGTGGGACGATCGCGTGTATCACTACGTCAAGCGCGAACGCGGCGAAATGTATCTGGGTCTCGGTGAGCGCGCGGGTTCGCTCGATCGTGCGAACCAGCGCTACCAGATGGTCAACATCGACGCGATGGGTTACAGCGCGAAAACGACCGATCCGCTCTACAAGCACATCCCGTTCTATCTGACGTGGCAGCGCGACGCGTCGCTGGGCTTCGGTCTCTTCTATGACACGCTCGCCGACTGCACCTTCGACATGGGCCGCGAGCTGGATAACTATCACGGCCACTATCGCTACTTCGTCGCCGAACACGGTGATCTGGACTACTACTTCATCGCCTCGGCCGACACGCCGCTCGCCGGCGTGCGACGCTTCACCTGGCTTACGGGCCGCCCTGCGCTGATGCCGAAGTGGGGGCTCGGCTATTCGGGCTCGACGATGAGCTACACCGACGCGCCCGATGCCCAGCAGCAGATGGGCCAGTTCATCGAACAGTGCCGTGAACACGACATCCTGTGCGATTCGTTTCACCTGTCGTCGGGCTATACGTCGATTGGTCCGAAGCGCTATGTGTTCAACTGGAACCGCGACAAATTTCCCGACATCGACGGCTTCGTGCAAGGCTACCTCGACGAGGGCGTCAAGCTCTGCGCGAACATCAAGCCCTGCCTGCTGCGCGATCACCCGGAGTTCGAGAAGACCGCGCGTGACGCCCTGCTGATTCGCTCGAAAAGCGGCGCGCCGGCATGGGTACAGTTCTGGGACGAGGTCGGCGCCTATCTGGATTTCACGAACCCAGCCACGATCGCCTGGTGGCAGGCCCATGTGAAAGACGCGCTGTTGCAGCATGGCATTGCCGCAACATGGAACGACAACAACGAGTTCGAAATCTGGAGCCCTGACGCCATCGCGCACGGCTTCGGCAAACCCTTTCCTGCGCGGGAAGCCAAGGTCCTGCAAACGATGCTGATGATCCGCGCATCACGCGACGCCCAGCGCGCGCATGCCCCCGGCAGTCGCCCGTTTCTCGTTTCGCGCTCAGGCGGCGTGGGCATGCACCGCTACGTGCAAACGTGGTCGGGCGACAACTATACGTCGTGGGAAACGCTGCGCTACAACCTCAAGATGGGGCTTGGGCTCGCGTTGTCCGGCGTGTCGAATATCGGGCACGACATCGGTGGATTTTCCGGTCCGGCACCGGATGCGGAACTGTTCGTGCGCTGGATTCAGTTCGGGATTTTCCTGCCGCGCTTCAGCATCCATTCGTGGAACGACGACGGCACCGTCAACGAGCCGTGGATGCATCCTGAAGCGACGCGCACTGTGTCGGATCTGATCAAGCTGCGCTATCGCTTCATTCCTTACCTCTATCACCTGCTGTGGGAATCGACGCAGCACTACGAGCCTGTGCTGCGACCGACGTTCGGCGAGTTTCCGCACGACCCGAACTGCTATGTCGACAGCGACGACATGATGCTGGGTTCGTCGTTGCTGGTGGCGCCCGTCGTCGATGCGGGACAGACGCATCGGCAGGTGTATCTGCCGGCCGGCGTACGCTGGGTGTCGTACTGGAGCGGTGAAGCCTTTACCGGGGGGGCGACTGTCACCCTTCCCGCGCCGGGGGACCAGCCTGTCGTGCTGATCCGCGAAGGCAGCGTCGTGCCGCTCAATGTAGCGGAACAACACTTCGCACGGCCAGCCGATCAGCGGGGCTTTATCGTGATTCCGCGTGAAGGCACCGGCGTCACCGAAGGCGCATGCATCGAGGACGACGGCGAATCGGAAGCGTGGCGCAACGGCGACTACGGTTCATGGAAAGTGACCGCGCAAGGCGATGCTGGAACGCTCGCGTTGTCGGTCGAATGGCACGGACGTATGCGTCGGCCGGCCGGTTCGGTCGACATTCATCTCCCTGCTTCGGAAACGCGCTCCGTGACAGCGAAGAACGGCAGGCTGGCAGACGAAAAGCGCACGGGTGGCTGGGTCCAGTTCACCTACCATCTCAGCGCCTGATAGATAGCGATATCGATGCGGGTCGTGCCGGATCCGCATCAAATTACTATTGTCTTTCAATAACCCGTACGCCATTCAACCGCGAAGCATGGGTTGACCCGCCGTTCGGGTGCGGCCTACAATCCGGCCATTCTTCAAAAATGGAAACCGCCGTGGACAGTAGTTCCAGTCGATCTTCGATTTATCTGACTGCCTGACGGCAAGACCTCCGCGCCAGCTTTTCTCCAGCCGCCGTCTTGCCTCCCAGGCAGAGGGTGCGCGCCGCAGTAATCCCCGTGCACTGTTGTTCGTCTCCGCAATTCATTGCGGATCGTGGCGTTTGCGTCGCAAGCTGTCGCTCGCGTGCGCTCTCGCGCCTGACGTTGCCCGCACGCTTTCGCGCAACTGTCATGTATATCGTTCAACCTGCAAGATTGCCCGCTCGCTGCGTGGGCAACCTTGCCTATCCATAACCCAACCGATGACAGTCGAATTCGTCCTGCGGCTTCTCGCCGCCTTCGCCTGCGGCGTCGCGATCGGCCTTGAACGGCAGATGCGGCAGCGCAGCGCAGGCCTGCGCACCATCACGCTCGTTGCAAGCGGCGCTTGTCTGTTCGTCACGCTCGGCGTGCTGACCGGCAACGGCACCGCGGGCGTCACCCAGATCGCGGCCTATGTGGTTTCGGGCGTCGGCTTTCTCGGCGGCGGCGTCATCATGCGCGACAAGGGTTCGATCCAGGGAATCAATACCGCCGCGACGCTGTGGTGCTCGGCTGCTGTCGGCGTGCTGTGCGGCGCGGGACACTATGGCCCGGCGCTGGCTGGTACCGGCATCGTGTTGCTGACCAATACCGTATTGCGCGAAGTCAGCCAGATGATCAACGCGACGCCTGTTTCCAATGCCGATCTCGTGCGGGAATATGTGTTGACCGTCGTCTGCCGCGAGGATGACGAGATTCACATCCGCACGGTGCTGTCGAACTCGATGTACTCGGCGCCCCTGTCTTTTCAGAGCCTGACGAGCGAAGACGTCGAGGAACAGGAAGGCCGCATTCGCGTAGCCGCTACCCTGAAGCTGCATCCGAAAGATCAGCCGAAGCTGGAGCAGATGGCGAGCCGCATCAGCATGGAAAAGAGTGTATCGAGCGTAAGCTGGACTGCCACGGAAGCTGAGCCTACTCCGGAGTGAAGTTCACGCTTCGGCGATTCCAGATAGTGGGGTCGTTCAGACATTGTCAATTCTGTCTGGCAAATGATGGACTGTGCTCACATCATCGACTAAGCTCAAGCACCGTGATCAATTCACACTCAACCATGGAGTCCTGACTATGGAACACGGCATCATTGCCTGGCTGATCATTGGCGCAATCGCAGGCTGGCTTGCAGGCGTACTGGTGAAAGGCGGCGGCTTCGGCCTGATCGTCGACATCATCGTCGGCATCGTCGGCGCGTTTATCGGCGGCTGGCTGGCCGGTTTGCTCGGTATTACGCTTGGCGGCGGCTGGATTGGTTCGATCATCACCGCGTTGATCGGCGCCGTCATTCTGCTTTTCATCATCCGGCTCATCAAACGAGCGTAGGTGCAGCAGGAACGGTAGATGCTGTGACGTCAGGCGATCTGAAAATTACAATCGCCTGACATTTGCTTTCTTTCAGGCCGGCGTGCTCGCTGGCGGCAACATCGAGCCGGTCTCACTCAGGCGCACGTGAAAAGCGAACGCCTGTTGCAGCCGATGCGGCGTCTGCCCACCTGCCTTCAGTGCATCGCGGTAATAGTCGCGCAACAGATCCCGATACAGCGGATGCGCGCATTTCTCGATGATCTGCACCGCTCGCTCACGCGGGGCCAGGCCACGCAGATCGGCAAGTCCCTGTTCCGTTACGACCACGTCGACATCGTGCTCGTTGTGATCGACGTGCGGCACCATCGGCACCACGCTCGAGATGCGTCCGTCTTTCGCCACCGACTTCGTCGCAAAGATCGCACACGAAGCATTGCGCGCGAAATCGCCAGACCCACCGATGCCGTTCATCATGTGCGTGCCGCCGACGTGCGTCGAATTCACGTTTCCGTAGATATCGAACTCAAGCGCGGTGTTCAGCGCAATCAAACCCAGGCGCCGGATGACTTCCGGGTGATTGCTGACTTCCTGCGGACGCAGCACGAGCTTGTTGCGATAGCGATCGAGATTGCCGAATACCTGCTTCTGCCGCGCAGCGGAGAGCGTGATCGAAGCGCCCGAAGCGAAGACCATTTTGCCTGCATCGATCAGATCGAAGGTCGAATCCTGCAGCACCTCTGAATACATCGTGAGCGCTTCAAACGGCGACTGGACGAAGCCAGCCAGCACTGCGTTTGCGATTGTGCCGATACCGGCCTGCAAAGGCGGCAATGGCGAAGGCATCCGTCCGTGCGCGACCTCATGCCGGATGAAATCGATCAGGTGACCCGCGATACGCGCCGTGTCGTCGTCGGCGGGCAGAACCGTCGACGCGCTGTCGGGCTTGTCGGTGATGACGATAGCGGCGATTTTCTCCGGCGGAATTTCGATCGACGTCGTGCCGACGCGGTCTTGCGGGCGCACGATCGGCAGCGGCTCACGGTCCGGCCGGCGGCCCGGGATCCAGATGTCGTGCAGGCCTTCGAATGTCACAGGCTGTGCCAGATTGATTTCGACGATCACCTTGTCCGCCAGAATCGCAAAGCTCGCCGAGTTGCCGACTGAGCTCGTCGGCACGATACCGCCTGTTTCGGTGATCGCGGTTGCTTCGATGATCGCAAGGTCGAGCTTGCCGAGCTGGTTCGCGCGCAACATCTCGACGGTCTCGGACAGATGCTGGTCGACGAACATCACGTCGCCGCGATTGATCGCCTGCCGCAGCGTCGTATCAACCTGGAAAGGCAGACGGCGTGCAAGCACGCCCGCTTCGGTCAGCATGCGGTCGACGTCGTGACCGAGCGATGCGCCCGTCATCAGCGTAATGCGCAGCGGCGCGCTGCTCTTCCGCGCGCGTTCAGCGAGCGCCAGCGGAACAGCTTTAGCATCGCCGGCTCGCGTGAAGCCGCTCGCGCCGACGCGCATGCCATCCTGAATCAGCAACGCTGCTTCGTCAGCAGACACGACCTTGCCGCGCAATGCGGCGCAACGAATGCGGTCTTCGAACATGTGAGTCTCTCCTGTGTCACCCGTGCCGTCTTTGCGGTTCGCAGGTCTTGTGTGTACGTCGGATCCGTCGGGGGTATTGCCAGGCCTTGCCGCGGCGCTCAGGTTCGGTGAACGGCGTCGCAGCGTGGACCTGGTCGTATGAACCAACGCGATACAGAAACAGCCTGGTTTCCAGCGTGGTTACCGGATTAGCTGCCGAAGAATAGGTTGCAGAAGCTCACCGGGCCCACGCATTCGTTACCCTTCGGCGCCGCTGCCGGGGCATGCCGTGCGACACGACCTTCGGACGGCGTCACGTTCGACTGTGCGACCTGTTGCGCATTGATGTTGGTGTTGGCGTCGGTCGGAGCCGCGGTCTGTGCGTGAGCGATGGCAGCGGACAGCGAACATGCAACGAGTACAACCTTCAGCAATTTCATTTGATTTTCTCCAGTACTTTCAGTGTCTGCGTGAGCAGTGATGAAACTATAGGACTGGAGTGCGCCGGGATTAAGCACCCACCTAAGAAGGCATATTTCCATCCTGAGGAAAGATCGAAGCGGCGCCCGTCGATCAGGGGACATTGAACGGCGCATCCTTGTCCAGCAAGGCCGTTCGGATGAAGTGCAGGCAGCCGAGCACGCGCTGCAGATCGTGTCGCCTGTCGCGATCGGTGTACCCGGTGTCGAGAATCTGCTGGGCAACCCAGGTCGCCGCGCGTACGGAAACGAGCGCGCGCGTCAGCAGCTTTGGGTCGGGTCGCTCGAAAAGCTGCGCGATGTCGTCGCTCATCTCCTGCAAAACAGGCCGCCATCGCGGATGGAGTGCCTCGGCATAGTGCGCGCTCGCGGCTTCGTTGCGCAGATCGATCATCGCGTGACCGACTTCCAGCGTGAGGAGCATCCATCGAAGCGCGTGCCGGTGCGCCCGTGATGGCTTTCTGAGCAGCACGCGCAGTTGATACATGAGGTCGTGCGTGCTCGACTGGAAATGCTGGTTCAGCCCCTCCAGCTTGCCCTTACAGGCGAGTACGACCTGACATCGCAGATCGCGCCGGATCCTGTCGATGAGCCACGTCATGTGCTGCGGAAAAACAATCGCGAAACCCACCGCCGCGACCAGCATCGACACCACGATCGCGACTCCGTTGTTGATCAGCAGGTCTGGCGCGAATGTCACAACGTTGTCCGGCCCGGCAAGCAGACAGAAGAAAACTGAAAAGCCGATCCCGTATCCCGAAGTCCGTGGACGCGACGCGAGAAATGCCCCCAGCGCGAGCACGGGGGCGAGCGTTGCGCAGAGCAGCGGAAAGCCGTCGATGTTCGGATACACGTGGAAGTTGTAGAGATAGCCGGCCATCGTCGCCAGTGCTGCGCCGACGGCCATCTGCAGCGCGAGCCGCGACGCATTTGGCGCTGTCGACGTCAATGCGCACGTCAGCGCCGCGCCGATCACGGCAAGCCCCCCGCTCGGCCAGTCAGTCTCGATCCAGAACCAGCCGACAACGGCCACCACAACAGCTGTACGCAGAAACGCCAGCGCCACTACGAATCCGTTTGTCTTGTTGAGGTAGCGTGTCGCCAGCCGCTCGCGAACCGGATTGTGATCGGCGAGCGACGCGTACGTCTGCGTGTACCGGATGAACTCCGCGACAAAGCGATACAGCAGTTCGGCGGACGTATCGAAGTCGGGCAACGCCTCTGGTATCGACGATTCGAGCGGCCGCCGCGTCTCTCGAACGCGCCGCGGCAAGGTAGCCTGAAACGCCAGGAGCGCATTCGCGACACGCGCGACGTGCAACCTGCCGCGTTCAAGCCGACCTGTCTGCCCACTCAACAGAGACGAAAACTCCGCGAAATACGGCTCAACTGCATCGATCGTCGCGGTTGCGCCACTCGCGCGCAACCGCTTCAGCAATTGATGCAGCGCATGCAGACGGGCGCACGCATCCATGAATTCACTGTTCAGACGCGCAAGGCGTTGACTGCGCGTACGCATGCCCGGGTCTTCGAACGCGGCAAACGTGCGTGTCGCCTCGAAGCCGACGATTTCATCGACGAGGTCCGCAAAACGCCGTTCGAACGTCCCACGCTCGACCCGGCTACCCAGCACCGTCGCGGCAAACGCAGTAAAATTGAGATATCGGGCGTGCAGCGCGCTCTGCAATGCTGTACTCGATCTCAACGGTACGACCAGCGCGCTGACCGCACTCGAGCACACGATGCCGACCGTGACTTCCACGGAACGCGTCAACGCTGCGAGAAACAGGCCGTTCGGCTCCATCACCATCGGAATGCCGATCAACGCAGCGGTGTACCCCGCGAGCACAAAGCCGTACCACCGAAAATGCCGATACCGGACCGCCGCCGCTGTGCAGGCGCCCACCCAGCAAGTCAGGCCGAGCATATACAGCTCAGGCTGCTGGACGAAGATCGCCCCCAGCACGACCGCCGCGATCATGCCGACTGCAGTCCCCAGAATCCGGTAGAAGCTCTTGGCGAGCACCATGCCGCTCAATGGCTGCATCAGCACGAACACCGTCGTCATCGCGATGCGCGGTTGCGGCAGATCCAGCAGCATCGCGACACCCAGCGCAAGCAGTGCGGCGAGCACCGTTTTCAGCAGATGCAGCCAGACGAGGCCATCGGTCATGGCCCAGTCGCGTGCCGCCCAGATGACCGCGCGCAGCATGAGCGCTCCGCGCCGGCTGGATTCCGGCGTCCGCTTGATCGCATACTGGCGTTTCATGAACAGGGAAGCGCGCCTCGGCGCTGTAACGGCAAGGTGCCGATTGTAGGAGCCGCAAAAGCTCGCATTAATGGCAGCCGCCAGAAACATCCGTTCCATATCGAACAACAATGACCTTGCCCGAGAGGCGGACAATACGATCTCTTTGCAGACAAAGAAGGATTGATGGATACGCTACAGAATATGCGAGTCTTCGTACGCGTTGTCGAAGCGGGCAGTTTTACCGCCGCGGCTCAGTCGCTTAATTCGACGACCGGCGCGATGTCCCGCGCAGTATCGGAACTCGAGGCTCATTTGCGAACGCGGCTCCTGAACCGGTCGACGCGGCGCCTCGCGCTCACCACCGCCGGGGAACGGTATCTGAAGCGCTGTCAGCAGATCCTTGCCGACGTTGACAACGCGGAAGAAGAAGCAAGCTGCGCGCACGAGCGTCCAACAGGCGCACTCAGAATGCATAGTTTCGCGAGCGTGGGGCAGCACTATGTGCTCCCC
The DNA here is from genome assembly GCF_050435685.1 of Paraburkholderia sp. GAS448. Taxonomy (NCBI): domain Bacteria; kingdom Pseudomonadati; phylum Pseudomonadota; class Betaproteobacteria; order Burkholderiales; family Burkholderiaceae; genus Paraburkholderia; species Paraburkholderia sp. GAS448. The sequence continues at coordinate 3,081 of NZ_JBNDKT010000033.1, read as the reverse complement.
GCTATTTCCCGCTATCGAGCGCTCTATCCGGAAGTGACAGTCGAATTGACGCTCTCCCAACGCATGCCAGACCTGTTCGAAGGCAGTAGCGACGTTGCGGTCGTCACGGCGTCCACTCTGCCCAACTCCGATCTTGTTTCGCATCAGCTAGGCTCGACGTTCAGCATCCTGTGCGCGTCGCCGGCGTATGTGCGCTCGCATGGTGCGCCGCAAGAACCGCACGATCTCGCGCATCACGAGTGCCTGATCCTGCAGACGCCGGCGTTTCCGGCGCATGAATGGCAGCTCGAAGGGCCGCAGGGTCTGGAGGTCATGGAAGTCACCGGGCCGGTGCAGGTGAATATCGCGGAGTCGCTCGTGGTCGCTATCCGGGAGGGGATGGGCATTGGCATGCTACCGCTGTATGCCGCAATCGACGGGCTGCGCAACGGCTCCCTGGTCCGCGTGTTACCCCATTACACGGCGCAGAGGATGAACGTCTACGCGCTTTACCCTTCGCGAAAGTTCATCGATGCCAAGACCCGGACCTGGGTCGAGTTTCTGCGCACGCATCTGCCAAAAGTTATCGAGCGCGACGAAGCGCTGCTCGCGGAGCTGGGCAACAAGGATACCGTCGAAGGCGGGGTGCCGGCGCATGCGGGTCTCGTCGTCGAAGTGGCGCCTCATCGGCTGGAACACTGATTTGCGCGTGTGTTGCGATGCGGTACGTCGCAACACACGGGCGGCTACGGGCTCGCACAGGACTATGAACCGCGCGCTCCCGATGAATTTGCTTATTCCATATTGAGCTTTACCGATCTCCTGAAGCGGCTACAGTTCATGATGTGCAGTCCTGTCGTGCCGCTTCGTCGGCACCCGGAGGAACGCGATGAGCATCTGGAAGCCCGATCCAAGCTTTTATCCGTCACCTCGTCTCGCGGCGCAGGCGCCGCCTGAGAAACTCGCGTACGTCGCGGCGTTCGACCCCGACCGGGGTCTGCCCGACGCTATCGAGATCGTCGATGTCGATCCCGCCTCGCCCGATTATGCAAACATCGTCGGGACGGTGACGATGCCGAATACGGGCGACGAACTGCATCACTTCGGCTGGAACGCCTGCTCTTCGTGTCTGTGTCCCAATGCACCTCATCCGCACACTGAGCGCCGCTATCTGGTAGTGCCAGGGTTGCGTTCGTCGCGCATCTATATCGTCGATACGAAAGCTGATCCGCTGAAGCCGAGCATCGTCAAGATCATCGAACCCGAGACCATCGCGAGCCGGACCGGTTACACGCGGCCACACACGGTACATTGCGGTCCGGGCGGCATCTACGTGACTGCGCTCGGCAGCGCCGACGGTGGCGCACCGGGTGGCGTTTTCCTGCTGGATCCGCAAAGCTTCGAACCGCTGGGACGCTGGGAAGTCGACCGCGGCTCGCAGCAACTGGCTTACGACGGCTGGTGGCATCTCGGCTACGACACGCTCGTGACGAGCGAATGGGGAACACCGGACACGTTCGAAAACGGCTTGATTCCCGAGGTGCTGCTAGGCGCGCGGTATGGGCGGCGATTGCACTTCTGGGACCTCACGCGACGCAAGCATCTGCAGGAAATAGACTTCGGGCCGGAGTATCAACTCGTATTCGAATTGCGACCCGCTCACGACCCGACGAAACCGTACGGTTTCGTCAATTGCGTGATCAGCCTGAAGGATCTGTCGTCTTCGATCTGGGTGTGGCATCGCGACGGCAACAAGTGGGCCGTCCGCAAGGTCATCGACATTCCTGCGGAACCGGCGGCTGCGGATGTACTGCCACCGATGCTCAAATCATTCGGCGCGGTGCCGCCGCTTGTGACGGATATCGATCTGTCGATGGATGATCGCTTCCTTTACGTTTCATGCTGGGGTACCGGAGATCTGCTGCAATACGACGTCTCTGATCCATTCGCGCCGACGCTCATGGGAAAAGTCAGAATCGGCGGAATTGTGTCGCGTGCCGCGCATCCGGCAGCACCCAACGATGCACTGAATGGCGGTCCGCAGATGGTGGAAGTCAGCCGCGACGGCAAACGGATCTATTTCACCAACTCGCTTTACGGAGCGGTCGACTCCCAGTTCTATCCTGAAGGCATCGACGGTTGGATGGTCAAGCTCGATGCGGCGCCGAACGGTGGGCTCGCCTTCGATCCGAAATTCTTCATCGAATGGCCGGCTGGGCACCGCCCGCATCAGATTCGTCTGCAGGGTGGCGACTGTTCGTCGGATTCGTACTGCTACCCGTGACGTCCATGAATCTATCGACGTCGCCTTGGTGGACGTGGGTGGTTATCGCCGGGTTGGGGACGTTTCACGGACTCAATCCAGCGATGGGCTGGTTGTTTGCGGTCGCGCTCGGGCTGTATCAGCGCAGTCGGCGCGTCGTCATGTTATCGCTCATTCCGATTTCCCTTGGCCATGCCGTCGCGGCGGCTTGTGTTTTAACGGCTGGATTTTCGCTGAGCACGGTGCTTGACCGTCATGCGTTGAACCGGATATGCGGAGTGTTCCTGATTGGCTGGGCGGGATGGCATGCGTGGCGAGGCCATCGGATGCGCTCGCCCGTCGGCATGCAGGCCGGCTTTGTGGGCCTGACAGGATGGTCTTTTCTGATGGCTGGCGCGCACGGTGCCGGCTTGATGCTGATTCCGGCGCTGCTACCAATGTGCGACGGATTGTCCACTAGCGCTGCGGCGGTGCGCGCATCAACTGATGTGTCCGTTAGCGTATCGACCATTGTCACGATGGCATCGGCAGCGCTCTTTCTGCACACCGCTGCAATGCTACTTACGACTGCCGTGATATCGCTGGTGGTTTTTGACCGTATCGGTGTGGCATGCCTTCGGACAAAGTGGGTGAACTTCGATCTTCTGTGGACGGTGTCGTTGTTCGGCTGTGGCGTTGCGCAACTGGGCCTCTGAGTCGAGAAGACAGCTCCTATGGCGCTGTGTGCATTGCTGCCTGGGAAGTGGCGTAAACGCAGAAACCCCACCTTTGTGGGGTGGGGTTTCCGATGCTGCAGGGGAGCCTGACGATTACCTACTTTCACACGGGCAATCCGCACT
>NZ_JBNDKT010000032.1:0-96442 GCF_050435685.1 Paraburkholderia sp. GAS448 | reverse complement strand
CTGCGCGCTCGATCTATTCCGGACACTGACTTCGTCAGGCCGTCGATGTGCGTACGATGCGTCGATGATGCAGCCTGCGAGGCCCACGAAGAGCAACTCGAATCACTGCCGCAAACCTCATGAGAGGGGCTAATCGCCATAGCGATGAAGAGTAGCCCTGCTCAGCAAAGCATAAGTGCGCTAGAACGGGCACGATGGAGCGTTAAAGCGCGCTTTACAGCAGTGGACGACAGGGGCTCGTGAACTCGCGCCGCATTTCCGGGGGATGCAAGCCAAGGCGGGCATCGCCCAAATCATCCGTCGAAAACCCCGAAACAGAGACCTGCCCGCTGCTGGCGGCCGGGTTGCGACTGATCAAACTTTTCCCGGCGGCTAACGTTGAGATAGCGAGTGGTATCGGCCAGGAAAACTAATATGACGCGGGAATAAACATCGACCAGGAGCGGTTTTCCTCGGTAAGCCTGCCGACAGACGAGCCCAAACGAGCCGCTGTCTCAGTGCCGGCTCGACCCGCAGATTATGTAGTAATCCTAGATTGATCGGTGTTTTGCCAGTGCCATCGATTCGAAGTACGCATATGTGAGAGGCACAGGGGAGCGTGACGCACGCCCCTCGTGCAACGGCCATGCCGGGAGATCGCGATGAAAAACTCTCTGTTGCTTGCCAGTCTGATTTCAGGATCGGTTTTGTTCTCCATCGGCTCGAGCGTTCATGCTCGACCGCCTTCCGCACAAGACGACCTCTATTCACCGGAGAATAGCCTTGCGCTAATGCCGAATGCTCCGCTCGGGAGCGAATATCCCACGCATGGAGCCAGGCAAGCGGGTGAACTCCCGCTGAACCCTGCCGATCCGCGTGCACAACTGGCAAACGGCTTGCCCAACAACACGCAATCCGGTGGCTATGGCTCACCGCTTGCCGGGGTGCGTCGAGCAACGGTTGTGCCGCCCGGTAATCAATGACCGTCCTCCCTAACTAAGGACAACCTGCGGATTAAATGATCGCGAATCCTCCATATCAATCGATCGCTTCTATCAGCGCCGGCACCAGGCCGGGCACCACATACCACATGCGCAAGGCGCTGGAACCCACCCCGCTAACGGCGCACCCCATCTAGAACTACGGTTACCCCCGGGTAACCCGCTTACTGTCCGGGCGCGCTGAACCATTCAACAGGAGTGAGGTCGAGGTGCATGATGTCCGGACATTTTGCCGGACCAGCCTTCAGACGCTGTTGCCGCTCGACGTTGGCCGCTCAGGTCGCCACCGCTTTGTTGACAGGTGATTTGAGTGTTGCTCCGAGGGAAATCTCGCCGAATTCGAGGTAGCGCCACAGCGCGACCGCCAGACGCCTTGCAAGCGCAACAATGCCGATGCGTCGCACGCGCTTGCCGGTGGGTCCGAAGCGCTCGTTGAACCATTGGCTCAGCTGGCTGGTGGGCTGGAAGCGCAGCCGGCTCCACGCCAGCTCCACCATCAGCCATCGGGCCGGACTGTTGCCGATCTTGCTGATGCCCTGCTCAACTTCACTCGTACCGCTGGCGTAAGGCGTCGGGGCCAGGCCTAGGCAGCCGGCCACTTCGCGGCGGTTGTGAAACTGCCGCCAGCCGAACAGTTCCCTGACCAGAGTCCACGCACTGCCGGTGCCGATACCCGCGAGGCGCGCGAGCAGCGCGATCGCGGGTTGCGCACCGCTGCGAACCTCATGCTGCTGCAGTGCCTCAAGCGTCCTGATCTGCCTGACAGCGAGCGACAGCCGCTCGAACTCGCGCTCGATCTCGGCGCGCAGGCCTGGCAACATTCGCGCGGCGTGCTGCGCCCACCAGTGTGCCCACGCGCGGCCACCGATGCGTTCGACCCGCAGGTTGTGGAGTACCAGCAGCGAGCGGATCCGGTTGCTGTCGGCGGTGCGCTCCTGCCGCAGGCGACCGAGCTCCCGGTGCACTCGCCGGTCATCTTCCTGTTCGGGGGGGATGCGCGCGACCGCCCACACCCGGCGTTCACCACCGTAGTATCTCATCAGCATCAACAGCAGCTTGTCGCTGTCGAGACGGTCGGTCTTGGCGCGGCGCCTGCGCCGGTTCACTTCGATACTGGCTGAATCCACCACCAGGTTCGCGACCTGATGTTCCTCCAGGCAGCGGTGCAGCCAGAAGCCATCACGCCCGGCTTCACAACAGCTACGCACCGGGGCATCGGCGGCCAGATGACAGCGCGCTTTGGCCTTCGCAATCGCCGTGAAAACTGCGGCCGTATCGCCCTTCCATGCTTCGTCGCTCAGTAACGTTCGTACCATCCTGTCTCGCACCGCGAAAGACAGGATGTAAACACATTTACTCAAATGTAAACAGCACCTGGCTAGAACGACTCAGCCAGCCACGACTACGTTGCGCTCGACGATTTCTGCAACAACCGCGACCGTGTCGCCAACTTTCACCAATCCTGGGAAATAGCGGGCTGCGACAATCCCGTCTCGCCGCGCTTTGTATTCGACTGGCGGCACACCGGTGCGGCTCGTGTCATAAACGCGTGCCAGGACGTCACCGCACGTAACTGTTTCGCCCAGGTCGCGGCACATCTCCAGCAACCCGTCGTGCTCGCTCGTCGTGTAGCAGGATCCGTCCGGCATATCCAGAAGTGCCGTCGTGCGCCGCTCCGTACCTGGTTGCCCATCACCCTCGAGGACGCCGGCGTATCGCAAGAAGCCACGCACGCCCCTGTCGGCAATGGCGACGCTTTTCGCCGTGGACGCACCGCCGCCGCCGAGCTCCGTCGACACAAAGACCTTTCCGGCCTCCTCGACCGCGGTGTCGAACATCCCAACACTGTCGAGCTCGAGCAGCCGCATCGAGTACGGCGCCCCGAATGCATGCATCGCGGCTTCGCAGCGTGCCTGCTGAGCCTTGTCGTCGAGCACGTGGATCGCGGCAAACGGCACGAAATCGAGTGTCCGCCCGCCCGCGTGAATATCGAGCACGTAATCGGCAAGAGGGAGCAGATACCGCTGGAAGTAGTCAGCAATCTTCTCCGTCACGGTGCCATCTGGCTTACCTGGGAAGCTGCGGTTCAGATTGCCCGCGTCAATCGCCGAAGTACGTGTCCCGGCACAGAACGCCGGATAGTTCATGAACGGAACGATAATGACCCGTCCACGCAAGCCATGTGCACGCAGCTCGCCTGCCAGCTTCGACAAAGCAACCGGACCTTCATATTCGTCCCCGTGATTACCGCCCGTGAGCAGGACGGTTGGCCCCACACCACGTTTCACGACCGTGACCGGGATCATGACTGCTCCCCACGCCGAATCGTTTCGGGAGTACGGCAGCTTCAAAAAGCCATGTTGCTCGCCGTCAGCATCGAAATCGACAGTGGGAGTGATTGGCGAAGCCCGCATTGGGTCACTCCTTGATAAAAAGTTCGTGCGGCGCCTTACTGAAAGTCGAGGCGTCGTAGTCAGTAAATTGAGTGCATTGCGAAAATGAGCGCATCGGGCTTACAGCGTCGTTGACACCGGTTCCGTAATACCCTGGCACCTGCCCAGTTTTTCAGTGACATCTCATGGTCTCCGGCTTCCCGCAAGAACTGAGCATCTGCCCGCCGGCGCTCGACGTTTCCGTGAAACGACCGAGACTGGAATGACGCTAAGCACCGCGGCGCCCTGGCTGTCATCGTTTCGCAAGGCAATCAATTCACGGCGCTCGGGAGAACTTGAGTAGCAATGCCCTCATCCACTTCTCCCGAAACACGCGTCAACCTGGAACAAATCAGTCTTTGACAAAGAGCTTCCGCGGAACATCGCACAGACATGATGAACCTGTTGGTGTAATAACGATGCTCTCGGTAATCTCCAGTCCCCAGTCCTCGAACCACAGGCCAGGCATGAAGTGGAAAGTCATGCCCGGCTCCAGCACTGTTTTATCCCCGACGCGCAGGCTCGTAGTACGCTCGCCCCAGTCTGGGGGATAGCTCATTCCGATCGGATATCCCACGCGACCACCTTTCTGAATGCCGCGCCGATTCATGACAGAAAAGAAGGCCGTTGCAATATCCTCGCACGTGTTTCCCGGCTTGGCAGCTTCAAGCCCAGCCTCAATTCCTTCAATAACCGCTTTTTCGGCGTCCAGGAATTTCTGCGGAGGCTGACCGATATATACCGTTCTGGACAACGGACAGTGGTATCTTCTATAAACCCCTGCAATTTCGAAGAAGGTACCCGCACCGCGCTGGAACTTCGAATCGTCCCACGTCAAATGAGGAGTAGCAGCCTCAATTCCGGTCGGAACCAGAGGCACAATCGACGGATAATCCCCACCGAAATCATCCACACCCCGAATCGCGGTTGCGAAAATTTCAGCAACCAGATCGTTCTTCCGCACACCCGGCTCGATCAAATCGAGGATTCGACCGTACATCTTCTCCAGGATGCGCCCCCCGATCCGCATATAGCCCAGTTCGGTCTCCGACTTCACGGCGCGTTGACGGTTAACGAGCCCTGTCGCATCCACCCATGAGTTCTTCGGCAAATGCTTCTGCAGTGTCGTAAGCGACGCCGCGGAAAAGTAAAAGCTGTCCATTTCCACCCCGACAGCCAAACCCTCCCAGCGACGACCCGCAATCACTTCGCGAGCAAGGTACTCCATCGGATGCAAGTCACGCTGGACATACTCCTCCGGGTACGCGAACAATGCGGAATCGGTCATGTAAGTGGTCGCTTTGGCACCGTTGAGATCGATGCCGCGTCCGAACCAGACGGGTTCGTTATCCATCGAAACAACCACACATTGATGGTTGTAAAACGAATAGCCATCGTACCCCGACATCCAACCGATATTGGCGGGGTCCGACACGATCAGCAAATCCATGCCTCTCGCGACCATCTCGGCACGTACTCTTTCTAAGCGAGCCAAATATTCCGCGCGATCGAAAAACCTTCGAAGCTTTGGAAATCCGGCGTCACTTGAAATTTCGCTCATTGACAATACCTCATAAAATGAACTTTCGCTCCGTCAATAATCCATTTTTGAAAAATAGAATGTACGAAAGTCCTCTCCTTACTTTACGTCTCAAACTTGAGAAACAAACATCCGGGAGCTCGACTCGACCAGTTTCTCCCTGACGGAACCGCTTACATCGTCACTTGGTCGACGAACGTCTTCTTCCCATTTTGATAGTCAAAGATCGAGATCACACCGTTCCGAAGATCCCCTTTCTCATCAAATTTGGTTTCACCAGTAACGCCGCGATAGTCGGTGGCCGGCGTCGTCGCCAGAATCTTTGCTGGATCTGTCGAATTCACACGACGCATCGCATCTACCACGATATACACAGCGTCGTAAGTGAACGGTGCATAGATTTCCATCGCATGCCCGAAACGCTTTTGATATTTGGCCTTGAACACGGCGCCTCCCGGCATCTTCTCCGGGGACGTTCCGGGCTGAGAGCACACTACGCGATCAACCGCGCTTCCCGCCAGCGCCTCCAATCTGTCAGAGCATACGCCATCACCAGAAAGAATCTTCGCCTGCAACCCGAGCTGTGCGGACTGTTTGGTGAAGGGTCCCCCGGTTGCATCCAGACCGCCATACATGATTGCGTCAGGTCTTTCACTCTTGATTTTCGTCAAAATGGCGTGAAAATCGACAGCTTTGTCGTTCGTGGTGTCTCGAGACAGGACCTGGATACCCAGGTTCTTTGCCGCCTTTGCGAACTCATCCGCCAAGCCTTGGCCGTATGCCGTAGCATCGTCAACGATCGCAACGGTTTTGATCTTCAGTTTCTCGCTTGCATAGTTTGCCAGCGCAGGACCTTGTTGCGCGTCAGTGGCAACCAGGCGGAAGACGTTTTTGAAACCCTGTCGCGTGAGAGTCGGGTTGGTCGCCGACGGTGTGATCATCGTAATTCCCGCGTCGCTATAAATTTTTGATGCCGGAATCGAAGTGCCCGACTCCATGTGACCAACGACCGCCACCACTTTCTCGTCAACGAGCTTCTGTGCCACCTGGGTAGCCGTCCTCGGGTCTGCGCCGTCGTCTTCACCGTCCAATTGCAGGACGACCTTCTGACCACCAATCACGAGGCCTTTTGCGTTGATCTCCTCGACCGCGAGCCTTGCACCATTCTCGTTGTCTTTACCCAACTGTGCGACAGGGCCAGTGAGCGGAGCAACATGGCCGATCACCACTGTCTCATCTGCGACCGCCGGTGCCGAGTAGACGGCCGCGAAAGCACATGAAAGCGACGAGAGCGCCGCAATATACGAAAGGGATTCAATTTTGCGCATGATTACCACCTGTTATTGAACGTGAGATAACTCAAAATTTAGCGTTATAAGCGTATGCAAAGCAAAAGGCACAACCACGCCGTTCGAATTGAATGCCTTCAATCGGAACGCAACCACAATCGAAATAAAGATTCAGAAAATCACTGCGCTTTTCGGCATTGACGAAAAGATTTATGCGACATCGATAATTTCGTTTGACTCGACCTCCCTCAAGACCACCCGACGCGGCACAATTGAATTCCTTGAACTCTCTGCTGTTGGACATCCCGTGTGCAGGTGGACAATCAAATCGTAAGTTGTCGATTGCCGAGATAGCAGAAGGGCCACAACCTCGCCTTTCGACACACGGATTGCGTGCCAACATCCCGGGCGCACGCATGTCCCCATGCCTACTGGAATTTCAAAGGCTCTGATTGACTCAATGTCAGGGCCACCAGATTCATTGCTGGCAGCAACGATCTGGATCAACGGCCCGGTCGGTGGCACGACCGCTTGCTGAGTCAACAAGCGTGTCTCGAGGGTGCGCACAATCGGGTCGTCGTCGCTGAAGTTGCCCCACACAATTTCGGTCTTGTTCGGAGCCCCCGTATCGAACAGGTGCTCCCGCCACATCGACAGCGTGGCGCCTTTGAAGAACGGCTTGTCGCCGGCAGTCGCCATTGCTTTACCCAACACCCAGCCAAACGGAGAAAAAGACTCGGGCGTAAGTTGCTTGACAGTGAGTAAAGGTGCTGCGCTCATTCGTGCTCGCTGAATTTCCAGGATGCCTCTTGCCGGTCTGCCAGATTCCAAAAGCGCCGTCGTGAATCTTTCGAGATTACGGGTAACTCAAGGAACCATCCATCACACGCTCTTCACCATAGAAGGCCGTATGCCATCCAATTAAATGTGCCTCTGCTGAAGCGCCAAATAGCTGTTTCCCTTCCGTTCGAACGTACGCGAGATCACTGAAATCGGAATGGTCACGCACGCATAAATCACTCCTGCCACAATCAGTGGATCGAGCTTGTAAGATTGCGCGGACTCCATCGCTAGCCCCCGCGCAATTGCGACGCTTTGCTGCTGCCCCCCGGGTAGTTGGATTGGATAGGCATCGAGTTTGTGAGCCATACCTACTTTTTCAAGCTTCGCGAGTGCCTTGACTTCCGCCTCTTTCTTCGGCAAGTGCAGGACGTGGGTCAACGCAAACGTCACGTTCCTCAATATGGTCATGTGCGTCCACAAGTTGAACTGCTGGAACACCATTGTTATGTTTCGTCGGAGTGCGCGAACGGTGCGAGCGTCGACCTGCCCTCGCCCGCCGCAGCGCTCAAAACAGATGGTCTCTCCATTTGCTCGAATTACTCCGGTGTCTGGTGTTTCGAGAAGGTTGATGCAACGAAGAAACCTGCTCTTTCCAGAACCACTGCTCCCGAGAATAGAGATCACTTCGTGCTTCCTGGCTGCGAGAGAGATCCCTTTCAGTACTTCGTTTTCGCCAAACGATTTATGAACGCCCTCGACAGCGAGAACGTCCCCAGTGGACTCCGTCGTCACGTTGCGTTGCGAAGCACTGTCGGCAGCGGGATGTCCGATCTGAACGGCTTCGCGACGTGAGCCAGGTTTCATGCCTCCACTCCTCGAGTTCATTTGGAATGGAGAGAGTTTCCGCCGGCAATAAAAGCGCAATACGGCGTTTGGTCACTACATCACGCAGATAGTCTGCATTTTTGTATTCGTCGCGCACAATTTGTGCGGACCGTTAACTGGCAGTGAATCGTCGGACGTTTGACTGCCCGGAGGTGTTGTACGCCGGGCAAAGAGCCGTAGGTCGCGCGGTCGAGCGTGCAGCGGCCAGTCGCCTCGACGGGAAGACGCTCTCAATGCCACGCGGCGTTGAAAAGCTGCGTAGCGAGAGGAACATCGCCGGAATTCGACATCACAATGAATTCAAGTGCGCTTTTTCAGCGAGGCACCGACGCTACCATGTTTACGTCGTTTGACGAGCTTATGAGGACACGTCGTGAAAGAGTTAGCAAGAAATGCACTGGCTTCGCTGAGCCGCGCGGACCTGTTGGAACACCGGTCCTACGTGAACGGTTCGTGGAAAGCCGGCCAGGAGAAGATAAGTGTCATCGATCCCGCAACCAGCGAGGTGATTGCCCAGGTGGACATGCTTTCCGCGCACGCCATTGATGCCGCGGTCGATGCCGCGCGAGCTGCGTTTGAAGGCTGGCGCGAACTTGTTCCGACCGCACGTGGCGCGATTCTTCGAAGGTGGGCTGCATTGCTGCGGAGCAACTCCGAAGACCTCTCCGTAATCATGACGTCGGAGCAAGGCAAGCCTATCAAGGAATCGCGCGGGGAGATCGAGTACGCCGCGAATTTTCTCGACTGGTTTGCAGCCGAAGGTGAACGTGCCTATGGTGAGACTATTCCGAGCCACCTGGCGGGTAGCCGGCTGACTGTCACCTGGCACCCAATCGGAGTGACGGCGGCGGTTACGCCTTGGAATTTTCCGATCGCGATGATTACGCGCAAGGCCGGCGCTGCGCTCGCAGCGGGTTGCCCGATGATCGTCAAGCCCGCGCCGGAAACGCCGCTGTGCGCGCTGGCCATCGCAAAACTGGCTGACGAAGCAGGTATGCCGACGGGTGTGTTTCAGGTCATCAACGGCGACGCGGCCGAGATGTCCAAACGTCTTCTTGAAGCTACGGAGGTTCGCTCCTTCAGCTTCACCGGTTCGACCACGGTGGGCCGAATCCTGTTGCGCCAGTCGGCGGAGACGGTCAAGAAGGTCTCTATGGAACTGGGCGGTCACGCACCTTTCATCGTATTTGATGACGCGTCTCTCGAGGTCGCGGTCGAGGGCTGTATTGACGCGAAGTTTGCGACGTCCGGTCAGGATTGTCTTGCTGCAAACAGAATCTACGTCCAGCGATCCATCTACGAGCAGTTTGTAGAGAAGTTTTCGACCGCTGTCAAAGAGCTGAAGGTGGGACATGGTCTGGATCCCAGCTCAGACATCGGCCCGATGACTCGTCCGTCTGTGTCTGCGAAATGTCGCGACCAGATTGGGCAGGCAGTAATCGCGGGAGCCCGCGTCGTTTCAGGTGGAGGCACCTCTCCGCTGGGGCACCAGTTCGTTCTTCCGACAGTTCTGGCTGACGTCGCAGATGACATGGATATTGCGAAGGAGGAGACGTTCGGTCCGGTCGCCGCAATCCTGCCGTTTGATACCGAAGCTGAAGTACTGCAACGCGCAAACAACTCCGAATACGGTCTCGCTGCATATGTCTACACGAGCAACCTGAATCGTGCGATGCGTATGTCTGATCGACTGGAGTACGGGATGGTGGCCGTCAATACGCCGAAGTTCACGGGTGCATCGATTCCGTTCGGGGGATGGAAGCAGTCGGGCCTTGGGCGGGAAGGATCGCGCTATGGCATGGGTGACTATATGGAGCAGAAGTACACCTGCTTCGGCAATTTGAAGGATTAAGGAGATAGACATGGATATCAAAAAGATTTCGGAAATGGATCGCAATTCGGTCCTCCATCCGTTCACGCAGCTTCACGACTTTGCTGCCGGGAAGGCCGGGGACCCCACGATCGTTGAAGGTGGCAAAGGCATTCGCATTCGCGACGCCGAAGGCCGCGAGTACATTGACGGGTTCGCCGGCCTCTACTGCGTCAATGTTGGCTACGGCCGCGACGAAGTCGCCGAGGCGATTGCGCGGCAAGCCTACAAGCTCGCCTATTACCACACGTACGCAGCACACACGACGGAGGAGCTTGCCAAACTGTCTGACCGCCTCGTCAAGATGGCGCCGGGCAAGATGAGCAAGGTGTTCTACGGCCTTTCCGGCTCCGACGCCAACGAAACGCAGGCGAAGCTCGTCTGGTACTACAACAATCTTCGCGGGCTGCCGAAGAGGAAGAAGATCATCGCGCGTGAACGCGGATACCACGGGTGCTCAGTTGTGTCCGGCTCGATGACGGGCATGAGCTTCTATCACGACTACATGGACCTGCCGGTCTCGGGCATTTTGCATACGGGCGTACCCCATTATTATTGGGGTGCAAATCCGGGTGAGACGGAGCTGGAGTTCTCGGCACGTCGTGCTCGCGAGCTGGAGGAACTCATTCTTCGTGAAGGCCCGGAAACTGTCGGTGCATTCATCGCTGAACCTGTCCTCGGCACGGGCGGCATCACGCCCCCACCGGAAGGCTACTGGGCAGCGATCCAACCGGTTCTGGCGAAATACGATGTCCTGCTGATTGCAGACGAAGTGATCACAGGCTTTGGTCGTACCGGCGCGATGTTTGGTTCGCAAAAGTACGGGATCGAGCCGGACCTCATCACCGTCGCGAAGGGGCTCACGTCGGCGTACGCGCCACTGTCGGCATGTATCGTGGGCGAAAAGGTCTATGAGGTGCTCGACGCAGGTGCACAGAAGGTCGGTGCCTTCTCGCATGGCTACACGTACTCTGGCCATCCGATTGGCGTTGCAGCTGCGAATGCAGTCCTCGACATCGTCGAGCGTGAGGACCTCCCCGGAAATGCCGCAAACGTCGGCGAATATTTCCAGACGGCACTGGAGGTTGCGTTCAGCGATTCGCCGATCGTCGGTGAGGTTCGTGGTGTTGGCCTCATGGCAGCGATTGAATTCGTTGCTGACCCGGCGACCAGGCAACGCTTTGACGCGCAACTGAAGGTTGGGGCACGAGTGTCGAAAGCCGCTCGAGACCGCGGGCTGATCGCTCGCGCGATGCCGCACGGCGACATCCTGGGTTTCGCTCCTCCGCTCACGATTACCAAGGCGGAGATCGACGACATCGTTGACATTGCTCGTCAGGCCGTCTCACAGGTTGCGAACGAACTGGCCAAAGAGCCGACGCATGCCTAAGTTTCTCTGACCGCTTTTAAGTCCGAGAGTTAGCTCCTTTACGTCGCGCGATGTTTAGGAGCTTTTTTTACTCCGCGAGATGTCCGTATCTGCTCGCACGCCACGTCACGCTCTCGTTGGGTTGGGCAAAAAGAAACCGAAATTGGAAGCATACGAAGCCATCGCCTGAGTCGAAGGAAGTTGCTAAATCAGCCCAAGCCAAGGTGGTCTCTCGGAAGGGCAATGTGATGCAGCAATGTCGTGTGATCGACGATGGCTGGGGCTGACAAACCACATCCAGAATGATTTCTAAACTTAGCCCGCTGGCGCGGAGTATTCAAACTCGAAGCGAACCGAATCGAGTTCGCGCGAACACAAATTTCACTTTATAAGTGCGATAGGAGGCATCTAATGAGACGCGAAGGCATAAGCAAATTTGGCCACTCAAAACCCGCCGCCGCAAATTTTTCGAACAATCAAGACTGGTTTAGCTCTCACGGAATCGGCTCGGTCAATCGCGGGGAGGCTCCCGGATGTTTTTTTGGATGCCCGGCGCATCGTTTACTTCGTGGTTAACGTTAGGGTTCCTTGTGGCCGTGCCGGCTTTGATGGTGCTCGACTGCCCCCGATGGCACCATGACGATTGCTTTGATCCCTGTACTCGCAATTGGTCTGACTTTCGGTTGGCGTGTCGCCAAGCGCCAAGCGCCAATCGACAAGCTCGACCAGCCTCCACGTAGAACTGAGCATTCAGGGACAAGATAAGCTGTGACCACGTCAATTGCGCGGTGCGCGCAAATTGGTGGGTGTCATCTCCAGGACGTTAAGTCATGCATTCTTCGCTTGACCAGGGCGGTCGCACTATTTCAGGCTGGTCAATATCTTCTTCCACATGACAGATGTTGCGTCCTACGGAGAGAGTGCAATTCCCGGAATCGTTCGATCCCGGGCTTTCTTGACTGCGCCCACGCAACGTTACCCAGCGGGTTGGCGACACTCAGTGGAATATCATCGGGATGGGCAAATATTCCAGACGAAAATATTGCGCAGCCACCAAGAGAATTTTTATAGATCGTCGATGCCCGCTTACCGCGCCATCCCAGCAGTCAAGCAAAAATAGACTTGCCTTTACCAGCGCCTTCCTTCCCGACGTCATTTAAATTGATGTGCCTAAAGGCATCGGCAAAGTAAAACCAGCTTTAACGCGGTCCATAACAACCATCGTCTTAAACGAATTTATGTCCGCATTCTCGTAGAAGAAACGCCTGGTAAATTGCTCGTAGTCTTCCATATTGTTTGCAGTAACCAGTAGAACAAAGTCTGCATCGCCGGTAACGTAGAAGCCGCTCATTACCTCGGTAGTATTGCAGATCGCCTGCTTGAAGCGGTCAACGATGTCCGCCCGCTCCCGCTCCAACGAGACGAGGACCGACATCGTCACGTTCCGGCCAATCGCCTTGGGTGAAACGATCGAAACGTCTCCTTCAATCACGCCCTCTGACCGCAACCGCTTCAGTCGCCGCTGGACTCCAGTTGCGGACAATCCGACCTTTTCTCCAAGCTCCTCGCTAGTCAGGCGATTATTACGTTGCACAAGGTCAAGAATGCGAGAGTCGATTTTGTCGAGATCCATGGTCATTTCGGTGCGGCTAGTAAACAATCGACAGAATAGCGGAAGTCCGCTTGGGCATCTAGCATGCGACACTGAATGCTCAATCTCGACGTCGCGCGGCAGAAATGGCGATAGGTGCAACCGTCTGCTGATTGGATAACCAACTCCTAGCCTCCGGGATCGGGACTCGTCGAACGCGAGTGCGACGTACTCCCGTCTCCTGCTGTTGTTGGCCTCATTCACGTTAAGAAGTTTGGAAGGCGCGGGAGGCCGTCCAACCAGGCCCCGTTTCACACCTCCGCAAGTTCGGTTGCGAATCTCCAGATCGGGGACGTACGTTACGACAAATCATATGGATGTCGTCCAGATTCTGCCCATCGCGCTTGATATACGCCGACGTGGTCGCGCGCATCGCGCAGTCGTCGTCGGTGCGTCCGCGACAGATAGCTTTGGCGATCTCAAGTTTGATGGGCTTCCACGTCGCGCGGCCTATCGTCTTTGCGCCAGCACGGCGGATGGGTTGTTCGGTAGAAATCCGGGGTGTACTCGAGGGTAGTCAGAACCAGGGTTCCCTGCATCTGGCGCGGCCCCGCGAAAGCCGGACATGAGGTAACACTAAAACTTAGAGGCACTTCCACCTGTGTTTAGGTCTGACTCCAATGTAGAACCTGTCGAGGATCCGATTGAGCCGGAACAGCGCCGCCGGCGCTCCGTTGAGGAGAAGCTCGCAATAGTGCGCGAGGCCTTCGAGCCTGGGGCGACTGTCTCTGGAACGGCCCGTCGCCATCAGGTCAATGCGAACAAGCAGCTCTTCCGCGCGTGACATTTACCTCAGTCGCTCGAGAAGCGGAGGCCGGCGACCGCGCTGGTCGCTGGACCGCTAATGCGAAGCCCCATACTACCCTACGCAGGAGCGAACACTACCGCTCCAACGTCACCGATGTGCGTAAAGCTCCGAACAAACCGGTACGTCTCTTCGCCAACTGTCATCCGGTTTACGCCGGCCTGCGTCAGCTCCAGTATCTCGTCGGCCACTGCCACCGCAATGGCCCCGTGACCAGTCAGTTCATCGTCTTCGCCCGTTACGATGCCGATGTAGACTGAACAGACTTCCGTATCGTGGCGCATCATGACGACGCACTTCCCCTCTTCAAGCGAGAGCTCAAGGTACCCGGCCAGCGCCAGCAATGACGCCGGCGTCTGCCCCTGCGGGCCATAAACCAAACCAGAACCGGTAGCCATCTTGACGTCCCCCATCAACGGTGTCTGTCCCGAACAGAAACTGGAACCAAGGCGACCTTGGTTCCGCTACAAGCGCCCACGTTCCAATTCGGAATATATAGGAATACGTCCGCCGAAAGGCAGGTTCGCAGACGTGCGCCGACAGAGTAACTGCTCCATACTCCGCGTTTCATCAGTTGGTCATCGTTGCGGAGCATGCCGAGCGTTGGACATACGCCCTGGAGAGGCGAACATAACTGGCTTTCAAGGGCAAGCTGCTGCAGCCCAACAAGCATACCGGGACTTTTCTCTGGCCTGACCAGCAAGATGCTCGAAGGCGGGGACAGGCTCATCAGACTGAATCTGGATACGGCGAAAACGACGTTTGCCGACTGGCCTCAACGCATGCAAGACGAGCTGACGCGCTGAGCTTCCGAGAGAGCGTACAGCGCGTATCGGGTGACGCCGAGCTTCCCCGACCTGACCACAGCAGACGCGGAAGACCTTTGGCACGGCGGCCGTCAGAGCGACAGCAATTCTGCCTTCATCCAGTCGTGAACGGCGCGACTTAATTCCTGTTGCGACGTGTCTTGGGAAGGGAATGCGGGACCGACGATTACCTCGATGTGTCCCGCCCCGTCAGGCCACCCCTTCGCTGGCCAGAATTTTCCGGCGTTGTGGACGACAGGGACGACCGGAGCACCGGTTGCGCACGCCAGACGAATACCGCCCGACGTCAGTCTCAACGGTGCACCGTGCGCCACCCGGGTGCCTTCCGGGAATATGACCACGACGTCACCCTTTGCCAGCCGCTGAGCGCACTCCTTTGTCACTGCGAGATGTGCCTGGCGGGGCGAGCCACGATTCAGGCTGACCATGTCGAGGCCACGCAGCACCCACCCGAAGAACGGAATACGCAGAAGGTCTTCCTTGAACACAAAGCTGATGCGTCGTGGAAACAGCGCGAGGAATGCCAGCGTTTCCCACGTGGATTCATGACGGCACAAGATTATTGACGGCCCTTCCGGGAGATGCTCGAGTCCTTCCACCGAACAGGTGATGCCGGGTAGCCAGCGCATCACAACAACCAGTGCACGACACCACTGCACCGCAAGCCAATAGCGTCCGGACCTCCCGACGAAGGGGTATAGCACCAATATCCCTATCGAGTACAACGTCCCGCTGCCGAGCAGGTAGACAATGAACACCGATTTGATGAAGGTGGAGCGCATGGTGAACCGAATAAAATGGATGAGGCAGCGGGAGGTTTTCGTCGCTACCAATAGAGACCGTGCGGTAGATGATATGTTCACGCGTTGGCATCGCTGCTGTGGCCTGGCGCAGCAGGAATCACCGAAGCGGCTTGACGCAATGATTAAGCGGCATCGATTCCGCAAATTCCTGGGCAGCCGGTCGTTGCTTCTCAACAACCTACGCTGGAAACGGAGGACACGCCCCCTTCTTCGAAATACATGCGGTCGAGCAACGGCGCTATGCCGAACATTGAGGCTTGCACCTGGCCTCTCGCTCCCCAAAATTGAACCTGTCCGCACTGGCCGACGACAATGACTTCGCGGGCGCCACCTTCCAGATAGCCTTTGACCCTCCGGTCGATGTCCTGCGTCCGGTCGCTATCGAGAAGCACCTCGACACAGAGGTCAGGCACGAACGGCACGGGGTCGTCGCGGTCGAAACCGTCCCACTTGTCGCACGGCATCCAGACAACGTCAGGGATCCTGATACCGAATGACGGGGTCGTAACGGCCACTGACATTGCGGCGAGATGACCAATCTGCTCAGTCACATGGCAGAAAATATCTGTGAGCACTATCTGGCGCCTTGCCGACGGGCGCGGGTTCATCACCAGTTCACCGTACTCGTCCAACTCGTACAACTGCCGCTGACCAGATTCCGCCTGTGTGGCCAGGCGACGCCATGCGGCAAGCAATCCGATGTGCTCCAGAAGAATCGGCACGTCCATGAGTTTCTCGCAGGGAAGGTACTTAAGCGTATACCCTCTAACCGAGATTTAACAATTATGTATGTGTGCGCCGCAGCATTGCCACGGCTTTCACGACCGATGCCGTCATTAGTCTGTTTTGTTCATGCGAGATTGCGGCGACCCGACCTGCGTTCGCTTTCGGACAGACGGTGAACCACGCTCATCCTTTCTCAGACGGGCAGGCCACGTCCCGATGAAGCCGGAATGTGGCCTTTGCTGTCAGTTACCTCCGCCCGGGCGTGGGTGTTGCCGTGCTGTTGCTATTTTCATGACCCTGTGCGGTAAAACTGTCCATCTCCTTGCGATGGCGGGACTCGACAGGCTAAGGTTGAAGTAGTTTCTCAAGTTCGTTGTGCATCGCGGCATCGAGGGAGCGATGAGAACCGTCTCGCGGACGTGCGCGATGCCGGCCCATGCACGTCCTGCATTGCGTGCCCGCATTCTGGAGACGGACATCATTAAATTCGCTGCATCGAAGATGCAAAATTGGCGGTGCTCTTCCTCGCATTCGACCCCGGTCAACCGGGCGTCATTGACGCCGCCGCGTCAGCGCAGGAAAGTAACCAGCACCTTTTAATCCGGGGCGCACTCACGAACGTTGACCGCGCAGGCATGGTTACTCCTTTCCAGAGTGGGCGCTCTCAATTGGGTAGGGTTCCTGCAGAACGGCGGAGCCAGTCTCCAGCAGGGACTTGAGGTTGGAGATGACCTTCGGCCAGCCGCCGGACACCGCCTCGATGAATTTCGAGGGTTCGCGCTCGATGGTGTGGGTGATGGAGAGCTTGACCGCCGTTCCACTGGGTTCCAGTTCCATCGTGCAGCACGACTCACCTTCAGCCTTGAGTTCGGGCTTGATCTGATGCTGCCAGCGGATCACCAGGCGCCGTGGCGGCTCGGCCTCGATGATCTCGCCGGCGTCGAAGATCTGACCGTCGCCGGACACCAGCTTCCACGAGGATCCCGCCGTCCACTGGCTTTCGCAGTGCATGCCGAACCAGTACTGCTTTATGAACTCCACGTCGGTCAGTGCTGACCACAGCTTTTCCGGCGTGGTGCGGATGTAGGTCACGTAGACAAAGGTCGATCTAGCCATTGCTTTTCTCCAGTCGTCGTTTCAGGTCGCCCAGCGCTTTGAGGCGCGGCTTTTCGAACTTGGATATCCAGCGCTCGTAGATCTCCTGCAGCGGCACCGGATTGAGGTAGTGCAGCTTCTCGCGGCCGCGCCACATGGTGACCACCAGGCTCGCCGCCTCCAGCACGCCCAGGTGCTGCGTCACGCCCTGTCGCGTCATGTCCAGGTGCTCGCACAAGTCGTTGAGGGTGCGGCCGTCGTGTGCGTGCAGCAAGTCCAGCAGCTTGCGCCGGCTGGGATCGGCGAGGGCTTTGAACAGCAAGTCAGTGTCGTCAAGACGTTCGGCCATAGACGGCTAGATGCAAGTAATCTGTTGCATGAACTATAGGCAAGCAATCCCTTGCATGTCAAGCACTGGTCAACGATCGCCAACGCGCACACCAATCGAATGCCACTTTGCTTGCCGTCGAATTCATGGCGTGCAATGCTCCGGGTGACTTCGTCCCAACCAAACCTGTGTATTTCAAGCTGCAAATGTATGACACGCCTCAACACTGATGGCTGTGGCTGAATGCGCGCCCTTGGCCAGGCACGGTAGCGTCCAGACCATTCGCTTCATCTGTTCGTCATCGAAGACGAACATGCTGGACGTTGGCATACGTCTTCAGGAGGCGAACATGACTGACTTTCAGGGGCAGGCTGCCGTAGCGCAACAGGCTAGTCTTGATTTCTACTTTGGGCTGGCCGGCAAATTGCTGGACGGCGGGGAAAAGCTCGTCAGACTGAATCTGGAGATGGCGAAAACGACGCTGGCCGATTGTTATCAAGGCGTGCAAGACCAGTTGACGAAAAAGGATGGACAAGACGTCCCTGGCTTGCAAAACGCGCTGGCGTTACCCTCGGTAGATAAGGTCCTGATGTACGAACGTCAGGTTGCCGAGATTGCGTCGACCATGCAGACGGAGCTGGCGGAGGTCGTCGATATCCGTTACCAACACATTAACCGTCAGGTTCAATGGTTCGTCGAGAATGTCGCGCAAAACGCCCCGGTTAGCTCCGAAGCGGCAATCGTATTTCTGAAACAGGTTATTACGCTCGCCAACGCCGCCCACGACAGCATGCACAAGGCTGCGAAGCAGACTGTCGATATCGCGCAAAGTAGTCTGAGCGTCGCAACGGAGCAAGCAACGGAAGTCGCATCGGAGGTGGCCGAGGCGGCTGACCAGGCAGTCGAGAAAGCGACGAAGGCGAAGGTAGCGAAGCAATAGTTTGAAGAAGCACTGACCCCACGTGGTCGCAGCGGACAAGATCAACCGTGGTGTGCGCTGCTCTTTCTCTCCGGTGCACGCGAGGTGCGGCAAAGCGGCTTCTGCTATTCGGAGCGGTTGACCAGCGTCGACAGAAATCGCCGTGCTACGATTTTGCCGGCCCGCCAGTCTTGACTGTTTCAACAGCCGAGACTGCAGCGAGGAGGCATTTGGACGGAGCCCACGCGAGGAGCAGCAGGCCAGCCCGCTAGAGCCCGCTCTTCTTCACGGCAGCGCCTGCGTCCAGGCACTTCTGTTTCAGTGCTTCGATTTTTTCATAGTCAGACTTCGGCATCGTGAAGCCGTCACGCACAATCTTTTCCCTCTTTGCGTTCTTCGGCTTCACCTCAGCAACTTGACCTGCGGCTATAGTGCCGCGACACGCTCCGGCGGTCCATGCGCAGGCGAATTTCCCGAAGTGATGCCGCATATGGCAATCGAAGTTGCCCGCGAAGCGCGCGACCATGCGCAGCCTCTCGATGCCGACTGTATCGTCGCCATCGGCGGCGGCTCGACGATCGACCCTGGCAAGACGATCACACTCGAAATCGGGAGCATCGAAGGTCGGTCGCTGTTCACGAGTCTTTCTCGAAACGGTCCGGCCGTATCCAGGGGATCTCATGCGGCGGTAACATTCAAAACCCTGGATAGCGCGTCGTGAGGTGTTGCCATGAATGTATCGGTTATTTCGGCCCTGGCCGCTCTGATTGGCGCTGCGATCGGCGGGCTGACATCGGTCCTTGCATCCTGGCTTACGCAACACTCAGGTCAGGGCGGAGTGGATCGCACAGGATCGACTGCGCCGCCAGGAACTGTACAGAGACTTCATCGAAGATGCCACGAAATGCTATGTGGATGCGCTGCAGCACGACCAGCCCGATCTTCACTCCCTTGTCGGCGTTTACGCGAAGATAAGCCGCATGCGCATCCAGTCTTCGTTCAGGGTCGCAGAAGAAGCCGACCGGATAGGCCGAACGATCGTCGATTCCTATCTTGCTCCCGACAAGTCGTTTGCGGAGTTGCGCAACATGTTGGCGGACGGCTCGATCGACATTTTTGGCAAATTCAGTGACGCCTGCCGGATCGAATTCGAATCGCTTCGCGCTCAACAATTCTGAATTGGCGAACACCCTGGCGACCATGCCGGTCAACGCGGCATCGATCCGACCGGCGAAGCGGCGCGATAACCGCCTCCCAGTGCTTTGCCACCGCAATTTCCTGGCGAACTCCTCGTCTTCTATACTGACGAACGAACCCATTCAGACGCCGGTCAGGTATGGCCTTCAGCCCCATCGCCCGCGCGGCGGCCGTGAGCGTCGCATTGGCGCTTCTCGCATCCTTTTCGCCTTTCGCCGATGCGGAATTGCTTCTCACGTTCGCCGACGGTCCGGTCACCGTGATTCGCGGTGCATCGCTGTATCGCGCGAGCGAGGGCACGCGGCTGCACAACGCCGACATCGTCGAAACCGACACGGGCAGGTCCGCACAAGTGGAAAGCGACGCCGGGACACTGATCGCGCTCGGACCGCAGACGCGCATCCTGCTGAACGAAACCGGCGCGCGGCCACGCGACGCCCCGACGGCGCTGCGTGTCTCGCTCCTCACCGGCTGGCTGAAGATGAGCCGCGCGGTGGTCGCGCCCGGGTCAACCGCCCTGGCGCTGTCGATAGAGATGCCGCAGGTCATCGCGAAGCCGGCCGACGGCGCGGCTGGCTCGCCGTGGTCGATCGTGGCGATGGCCGAGCAGCAGCGCATCGCAAGCTTTGCGGAAACCGGCGACGTGGTGCTGGCCGTTGCCAACGCCGGCGCGGGAAAGCCAGCCAGCGCCACACTGCGCACCGGACAATACGGCGAGCATTCGCCGGGCTCGCCGCTGCGCATCTTTGCGCGTCCCTCCGCAGAGTTCATCGCGCAGATGCCTCTTGCGTTTCGCGACTCACTCGTCGCAGTGTCTGGGCGCCTGCGCGGGTCGCGCGAGTTGCCTCCGCCTTCGCGTGCCGTCGACTACGCCGACGTCTCGGACTGGCTCGCGAGCGATCTGAGCGCGCGCGGCACTTTTCTCGCGCGCTTTCGCCCGCGATTGAAAACCGCGGAATTCAGGGCCCAGGTCGACGCCCATCTGGACGGGCTGCCCGAATGGCGACCGGTACTTCATCCGCCGCCACCACAGGCCCCTCGGCAGCAGTCCGATGCGGGCGTGCGCTATCGCGACAAGCCGACACCCCGCGACCGCGAGGATAAACATTGACGGGCGCATCACCTCAAGAGACCATGAAATCGCGTGGCCGCCCGTCCAGTGGAGCTTTCATGAACATGTCGTTGAGCGTGAAATTCAATCTGACGTTTCTCGCCATTTTCGCGGCGGGGTTTGCCGGCACGGGGATCATCGCCGAGCGGGTGCTTCAGGACAACGCCGTCCAGTCCACCGTGCGCGACGCGAGCATGATGATCGAGGCGGCAACGGCCGTGCACAACTACACGTCCGAGCAGGTGACGCCCCTGCTCGCGACGCAGATCAAATACGTCTTCGTGCCGCAATCCATCCCGGCCTATTCGGCGATCGAGAGCCTGCTCGCGATACAGAAAAAGATCCCCGGATTCTCGTACAAGCACGCGATGCTCAATCCGACCAATCCGCGCGACCGCGCGACCGACTGGGAAAACGACGTGATCCGCCGGCTGCACGATGACCCTCAGTTGACGGAAATAGTCGGCCAACGCGATACGCCGTCCGGCCGCAGCCTCTTTATCGCGCGGCCCACGCGCATCGATTCGGCCGCCTGCCTCGAATGCCATAGCACCCCCGCGGCGGCGCCTCCGACCGTGCTCGACAAGTACGGGCCGGCGAACGGCTTTGGCTGGCCGCTGCACGAGACCATCGGGGCGCAGGTCGTATCGGTGCCCATGTCGCTGCCGCTCGAACAGGCGCGCACCGTGTGGCGCACGTTCATGATGTCGCTCGCGGCCGTCTTCGCATGCGCGTTGATCGCGCTCAACGTCATGGTACATTTCCTTGTGACGAAACGGCTGGGTGCGTTGTCGCGCGCAGCCGACGACGCAAGCCTCGGCAAGCTCGATACCGCGCAATTCGCGGCGCACGGCGGCGACGAGATCGCGTCGCTTGCGATATCGTTCAACCGGATGAAGACCAGTCTCGTCGAAGCGCTGAAGATGCTCGGCGCCTGATGGCGCCAGCACACACATGCGCGTCGTCACGTGGCGAAAGTCAGCGGAGCGAAACAGGAAGACCGCAATGACGAACGAAGCCATGCCGTCGCGAATCGGCAAATACCGGATCGATCGGGTGCTGGGCACGGGGGCGATGGGTGTCGTGTATCTCGCGTTCGACCCGCATATCGAACGGCCCGTCGCCCTCAAGACGGTGCGCCGCGAACTGCTCGCAGCGCAGGGCGGCGTCGATGTCATGGAACGGTTTCGCAACGAGGCGCGCGCCGCCGGGAGGCTCGCGCATCCCAACATCGTGACGGTCCATGATTTCGGCGACGACGGCGGCACCGCCTATATCGTCATGGAGTATGTCGCCGGCACCGGGCTTGACGCGCTGCTCGCGGGCGGACAGACGCCGCCGCTCGCAACCGCTTTCGACTGGATGTCGCAGTTGCTCGCCGCGCTCGAATACGCGCATCAAGCAGGCATCGTGCACCGGGACATCAAGCCTGCCAACATGCTTGTCACCGCGCGCGGACTGCTGAAGGTGGCCGATTTCGGCGTGGCGCGCATCGGGGCGGCGACCACGTCGGTCGGCTCGCTCGTCGGCACGCCGAGCTTCATGTCGCCCGAACAGTTCACCGGCGAGCCCGTCGACTCGCGCGCGGACCTGTTCTCCGCCGGAATCGTGCTGTATCAGATGCTGACCGGGATTCATCCGTTCGTCGGCTCGCCTGCTGTTGTCATGCACAAGATCCTGAATGAAACGCCCGCGCGGCCGTCGAGTATCGTGCGTTCCCTCTCGCCGGAGGTGGACGCGATGGTGTTCAGGGCGCTCGCCAGACGTCCCGACGAACGCTTTGCGTCAGCGGCGCAGTGGCAGAGCGTGTTGCGGGCGGTATCGGCGGCCATGGCCGGCGCGGACAACGACGACGACCGGACGGTCGTGACCGACCGCGCCCTGCTCGCTGCTCAGCCGCGGCGCGACGCGGATCCGCCCGCACCCGCAGACGCGGGCCATGTGAGGGACTCGTTCGCGCACACACGAAGCGCGCCGCCCCTGGCTGCCGCGCCGGCGCGAACGTGGCCGCCCGAATTGCTCAAGCGCATCGAATTGCTGCTTGCAGCGGACATCGGGCCGCTCGCGAGCTTGCTGGTAACGCGGGCGGCCGCGCAAACGAGCGATCTTCGCGAGCTGACAGAACAATTACTGCCGCTCTTGCCGAACGAAACCGCACGGCGCGAATTCGAAACGACGCTGACGACGCTTGTTCACGGCTCGCCGGACGCCCGGTTTTCGACGGCGCTCGCGCCGGCTGGCGCGGAAGGTGTGGCGTCGAGCGCGTCTTCGGCCGCTTCGCTTCGGTCTGCAACCGGCGCGGCGGCATCGCAGGCACCCGACGCGCTCGATCAACCAACCATCGATGCGGCTGCGCGAAAGCTCGCCGTCTATCTCGGCCCGATTGCCACGGTGATCGCCGCTCGCGAGGCGAAGCGCGCCGCGAGCACGGAGGAGTTTTATCGCATGCTGGAAGCGAGCGTCGCCGACGCAGGTCAGCGCCAGCGCCTTCGGCGCGATCTCGGGTCCTCGGAATGAGCAGGACGAAACGACATTCCCGATGACGGAGCGGTGTTTTACTGGAGTCCTAAAGGAATATCAAAACTCTTCGCCCGCTATGGTGGGAAGGAGTTCGCAGTGTTTCTGCCGAATACCGATATAGCTGATGCTCTCGTGATTGCGGAGAGTATCCGTGACCTGGCAATGAACACTTGGGCAACCCGGCTGGCGTGGTCACTATAAGCGCGGTGGTTGACGCCCGGGTCCCGGTTCGGCACGAGAGCGAAAGGCACGACCTTGGCTTTTGAAGCGGCGCCATCCGTTGCATCTTTTACTCGACGCTCAGCGATTGTGACGCCTGGGCCCCGTCGCACATCGTCATTCATTTCGAAGAAACCTGAAAGGCAGTCGTCGGCCGCGTCATATGACTTACGCGGCACGGACATTTTTCCAACCCGTGTTGGACACACAGCAAGCCTAACTTTCTCTCCGTTGTAACGCACGGTAATACCAAGCAACGCCAGGTAAGCGACACGTCGTGCGCGCTGCCGGTCGGCGTCCCTGTGTCAATCCCGTCTGGAGAGATCCATGAAGCGTGTCGATAACGTCCCACGAAAACCCCTCTTGCAAGCCTTGCTGACGTGCAGCCTGGCCGCGCTCGCCGCTGGCGCGGCGCTTTACCCATCCATTTCCGCCAGTCAGCAGGCTGATGCAGCCTTCTTCCCGACGACCTCGCCGATCAAGCATGTCATCGTGATCGTGGGCGAAAACCGTACCTTCGATCATGTGTTCGGCGCCTATACGCCGCGACGTGGGCAAACGGTGTCGAATCTGCTCTCCAAAGGCATCATCACGGAGGACGGCAAACCGGGGCCTAATTTCGCGCTAGCCGCGCAGTACACGGCCGAGGCGATCAACCCCAACCGCTTCGAGCTGAGCCCTTCGGGCAAGAAGCCCTATCCCGTACTGCCGGCACCCAATACCGGCTTTGTGGCGACCGCCGCGAGCGACACCAGTCCCCCACCCTTCGCAACCCTTGCGGCGGCCACGGCCGCTGAAGGAGCGACAATCGAGCCACAGGACCTCGTGCATCTGACGACCGGCGCGTCGGGCTTGCCGCAACTGATGCCGGATACACGCTTCGGCGCGAACACCTTCAACCTGCCGAACGGCCCATACCAGATTTCGCGCGTGGGACCGAACTACGATCAGTACATGAATAGCCCGGTGCACCGCTTCTATCAGAACTGGCAGCAGTCGGACTGTAACGTCTCGCATGCGACAGACGATAATCCCAGCGGCTGCAAAATGGATCTGTTTGTGTGGGTCGAAACGTCGGTCGGCGCCAGCAAGAACGGCGCGCCGAAGCCCGCCAACTTCACTGACGAGACCACGGGAGAAGGATCGACGGCACTCGGCTACTACAACGTGAATACCGGCGACATGCCCTATTTCACCGAACTTGCACGTCAATATACGATCAGCGACAACTATCACCAACCGGTGATGGGCGGCACGGGTGCGAATAGCATCATGATCGGTACGGCTGACGCGCTCTACTACACCGACGGCAACGGTCATGCCACGACCCCGCCCGCCGATCAGATCGAAAATCCGCATCCGATGCCAGGCACCAACAACTGGTACACGCAGGACGGTTATTCGGGCGGAACCTACAGTAACTGCTCGGACCCGAAGCAGCCCGGTGTAGCCGCGATCCGCCATTACCTCGGCACGCTGCCCTATCACCCCGATCCGAACTGCGCGGCCAATACTTACTATCTGCTCAACAACTACAACCCGGGCTATAACGGCGACGGCAGCGTGAATACAAGCAGCGCCTTCACGATTCCGCCTTCGCCGGTGCGCACAATCGCGGATTCGCTGCTGGCGAAAAACGTGTCGTGGAAGTATTACGGCGAAGGCTGGAAGACCTTCGTCAGCAATCCATCCAAGAGCGTCTACTGCAATATCTGCAACCCGTTCCTCTACGAAACCGCGATCATGAAAAATCCGGCGCTCGTCGCTGCGCACTTGCAGGACACGACCGACCTCTATTCGGATATCACGGCCGGGACCTTGCCGGCTGTGTCATTCGTCAAACCGGGCGGTCTGCTGGACGGGCATCCGGAATCGTCGAAATTCGGGCTGTATGAGGCCTTCGTACACAAACTCGTCGCTGCGGTCCAGGCCAAACCGGCGCTGTGGGCGTCGACGGCGATCCTGATCACCACCGACGAAGGCGGCGGCTACTACGATTCGGGATACATCCAGCCGGTGGATTTCTTCGGCGACGGTCCGCGGATTCCGCTGATCGTGGTGTCGCCGTATTCGCGCGGCGGCCGCGTGGTGCATGAATATTCGGATCATGCGTCGATCGTCAAATTCATCGATCGGAACTGGTCGCTGTCTCCGATCACGCAGCGCAGTCGCGACAATCTGCCAAATCCGGTGCAGCTCTCAAGCAACCCGTACGTACCGGTCAACTCGCCGGCAATCAGTGACCTCTTCGACTCGTTCCGATTCGACCGAGGTCAGGATAATCATCACAACGGCAATGAACAGGCTAGTGACGGCGGCTTCGGCTGGTCGCCGTTCTGAACAGTTTTGAGCCAGGCGAGCAAGAGGTAACTCCGCGGCAGTGCGAGCGGCTCTGTCGCGGAAAAATGTCGGTCCACGTGTTAGCCACTTCAAGTTCGCTTCTGGCCGAGTCGAGCGTTGTCGAGTTCCCTCTCAGTCACGTCGCCTTCACGTCGCTCGCATGTGCGGCCCGGACGCTTGCTGCTTTTCAAGACTGCTCCATGACTGACAACGCAACGTCCTTTTGCGACTCGAGTACCTTCAATCGGCCGAGGAGCGCCTCGCGTATCGAGTGGTAAGCGGACTGGCCCAAGGCCAGGCGCAACGGCGGATTTGGGCTGTCAATCGCGACGATCATCGCGTCCACCGTCTTCCCGGCATCCCCGTAGCTGGCGAAGTTTCCCGACGCAATTGCGCGCCGAACCGCGCCGGCGGGTGTAGCGTCATAGCAACTCATCGGCGTTGCGTGATCAAGACCTACGCCGAAATTTGTCCGCGTCGGACCGGGTTCCACGATCAGAAAATCGATGCCGAAAGATGCGACCTCCTTTGCAACCGCTTCGACAAAGCCCTCGATACCCCATTTGGTCGCGTGATAAAGACTGAAATTCGGGTACGCAATTTGACCTCCTTCCGACGACACCTGGACAATGCGGCCACCGCCCTGATTCCGCAGCGGCGGAATGGCTGCACGAATCACCTGAATCGAGCCGGTCAGGTTGGTTGCGATCTGACGGTCGATCTGCACGTCAGTCAGTTCCTCGGCGGCACCGAACAATCCGTAAGCCGCGTTGCTGACAACGACATCGATTCGCCCCATGACGTCGAACGCCTGGGCGACAGTGGCCCTTACCACATTAGCGTTGGTCACGTCGCACTCCGCCACATGCAAACGATCGCGATACCGCGCCCGCAAATCGTCCAACGCCCCCTTTTTGCGTATTGTCGCCACGACACCGTCACCGCGCGCCAGTAGTCGTTCGGCGAGTTCGCGCCCAAGCCCGCTCGATGCACCGGTAATCAACCAGTTCCTTGCCATGCTTAGCTCCTGTTGAGTTCTCGCCATCCATACTAAAGCGGTATGATTGTGATGGGAACAGCCCTCAATCTGCATGACCAGGTGAGGAATTTTCACCAATGAACAAGCCAACTCTGGCCGACCTCCAGGCGTTCATGGAGGTCGCCGCAAGGCGTAGTTTCCGGCAGGCCGCCGACCAGTTGGGCGTGTCCCGCTCAGCTCTGAGCCACGCCATGCGGGGATTGGAAAACGACCTGGGCGTGCGTCTTCTGCATCGGACCACGCGCAGCGTGTCGTTGACGGACGCGGGCGAGCGTTTGTTGAAACGTCTTAGTCCGGTGCTGGGCGATCTCGATGAAGTGCTGGAGGACGTCGCGCGCATCGATGGACAGGTGAGCGGAACGCTCAGAATCAACGGCAGTGAAGGGGCAATCAGGTTACTGTTGCAGACAGTCGTGCCGCGCTTTCTTGCGCTCTATCCCGGGATGGAACTCGACCTCGTCGCCGACGGACGTCTTGTCGACATCGTCGAGGGCGGATTCGATGCGGGCGTCCGGCTTGGTGAGGCGTTGCACAAGGACATGGTTGCAGTCCGGTTCGGTGACGATATGCGCTTTCTGGTGGTCGCGTCGCCGGGCTACCTTCGCCAACAAGGACAGCCGGTCGCGCCAGAAGATCTTCTTCGGCACCGGTGCATCCGGCAGCGTCTGCCGAGCGGCAAACGGTATCGTTGGGAGTTCTCGCGTCACGGACAGGAATTCACGATCGACCCGCCCGGTGCGCTGACACTTGATAGCAATGCGTTGATGATCGAGGCTGCGATCGACGGGCTCGGGATCGCCTACGTACCCGAGATGTACGCACGAGCAGCGCTTGCCCGCAAGCGGCTGGTTACCGTGCTGGACGAGTGGTGTCCGCTCATCCCAGGTCTGTTCCTTTACTTTCCTGGCAATCGCCATATTCCCGCAGGGCTGCGGGCATTTATCGCCTTATTGAAGGAGTCGACAGGAGGCCCTCTCAGGCGAAGCTTACAACCGGACCACACTAATGAATCGTGACTTTTACCTCCACGTTCGGCAAAGCCGAACAGCTCATGGAAGTCGACCGCGTCGGTCCGCCGCGTTATGAAGCAACCGGCCGTTCGCGCAGCTGATTGGCGAATGGCCGTTCAGTTACCCTTAACGGCCGGCGTAACCATCCGGACGCGCGACAGGCGATTAAAGAAGATCGCCGACAAACCCGGATTGGGTGCCATGTTGGGAGATTAGCGGCCGGTTCAAAGCGTACAACCGTCGTCGCACTTCTTGCTGTGCATCGGACCCTTCATAGCGGACCTTCGCGCTACGGCCGAGCGCAGACCCATCAGACCGACCGTCGCCCCCCGTCGGACCCACCGGAACAGACCTGGCTCATGGCTTCGTGCTCGCGGGTTGGTTCCGGAACGCCGCCTCTCCGGCGTCCGACACCTCGACCCACTTCTCGTCGGGCGCTGCGTCTGCGACGTAGCTGTCGTGCCAGTTCCACCACTTGTAGGTTGCGGTCTGAGGATAGCCCTCGGGAGAGTCCTCCCAGACCTCCTGCCGGCCCAGCGGCGTAATGTCGAGGTAGTTCCAGGTGCTCCCCATCTGTTCGTCGCCGCGGTTGTTGATGAAGTAGGTGCGGAACACGCGGTCGCCGTCGCGGTAGAACACGTTCGTGCCGTGCCACTCGCCGACGCCGAAATCGGTGTCGAAGCTGTCCGTGAGGGTGAACCACGGCATCTCCCAGCCCATCCGCGCCTTCAGCCGCGCGATGTCCGCCTGAGGCGCACGCGAGACGAAGACGAGCGTGGTGTCACGGGCGTTCAGGTGGGCGACGTGGGCGACCTGGTCGGCCACCATGGAGCAGCCACGGCAGGCCTGGTCGGGCCAGCCAAATACGCCCGGCTCGAAGAAGGCGCGGTAAACGATCAGCTGACGCCGTCCGTCGTACAGGTCGAGCAGGCTGACCTTGCCCGCAGGCCCCTCGAACGCATACGCCGTCTCCACGGCCATCCACGGCATTCGCCGGCGCTCGGCGGCCAGGGCGTCACGGGCGCGGGTCTGGGCCTTTTCCTTCACGAGCAGCTGCTCGCGGGCCGCCTCCCACGCCTGCGACGACACGACTGGTGGTGTGTGCATGGCAGGCTGTCCGCCTTTCCGTCCGTTCTCGGCTGATGTAGTCATGTTGCAATCTCCTGATTTGGGCTAATTCCCGCGCCGCGTGGCTGAAGCGCGATTCCATTCGCTGCTCATCGCTCGTTGTTGGCCGTGAGATAGCTTGGCACGGGAGATCGAACGTTGGGAGTAACAAGTGTGGCGGTATTCCGATGGAGTCGCTGGCTACAGCCGCGGCGCGTGGGCTTGAAGCGGGTGATCCTCACGGCGCGTTGAACCGCGTGGCGTTGTGCGACGATGCTCCTGCGCTCGCGCTTGGAGGTATCGCGATGGCCTGGCAAGGTCGCTTTCCGCAACGCGCTCAGATTAGCGCGAGGTTTGGATTGGGTCGCCATGCAATTCTCCGCATAGAGACCTGATTCAGCCGTTAGGTTGATCTCGTGTAGATGCCAGGGCAAGTCTGATTTTTTGCGGATCGTATTGCCGTCTTCACCCTAGACCCTTTCTTGGCAGCTCATCTCAGAATCCGTCGAATCATCAACGCGAGTATTTATTCCGTACAGCCAAGTTTCAGGTTGACGTTGTCCTGAGCGCCCGATTAGAATCCGTCCGTCTTCACAAAAGGGGCTAGTGCCTTGGACAGTTTCAGTAGTCGATCTTCGAACAGTTGGATTGCCTGACCGGCAGAACGTCCGCTAGCCTCATTCAGCCACCGTTCTGCCAGCAGGCAGACGGTGCGCGTCGCAGTAGTCTTCAGTACCGCTCCCGTGCCCTCCATTTCAGCGCCGCTTCGGCACGCATGACTGCGTCCGTCCGTACGGACCAGTTCCCGAGCCGGACTCGGGGCCATGCTTGCTTGCGCCCGCAGGTTTATTCCTGCGAGCGCATGAACAGACACGCCCGTGCACAACGCACCGGAAAGGAGAAGTCATGCCCGACAGTGACTTATGGTTTTTACGCCGCTTACGTTCTTTTTGCCTGATGGATGCCTGCATGCGTTCGCCGTCACTTGCCTGACTGTTTGAGCGTTGCCGTGCAGGCATCCCGGCGACCTCAATCGATCAGTCGGGCTCTGGCCCGAACGGAGAAACCGCATGTATTTCGCCCTTCTCGTATCACAACTGCCACAGGTCCGCGAGCCGCATACGTACCGCGAAGCACCACCGGCGCTCGCATCGCAAACGCCCACCAAACCGTCACACCGATGGTGGGCAGCAGCCAAGGCCTTGCTCCGGCCAGCAGCACATCCCGTCTGATCCCGGCGCCGACAGTGCGCCCGTCGTATCGAAGCAATGGAGGCGCTGTCGCGTTTTCACATGTTGTCTGCTTCGTTCGGGTGGCACCGGCGCCGACCGCGCCATCCGATGGTGGCAGCCCGACGGCGGGTACGGATCCCGGATATCTGCAGGCTTGCTGACGGGCGCCGACCACGCAGAGCCGCGCATCACCTCACCTTGAAAAAACGCATGCAGTTCACTGCATGCGGAACATCAGGAAGAACCCATGCAACACGAATCCACAAATAATCAGCATACCTCCAGGAAGAAGCAGCAAGGCTTTGTGTCTGGCACTGCCAGACGCGAACAGATATCCCTCGCGCATGTTGTGAGCGAAGCCAACGAATCCGTCGCCGCCACGCTCAAGCAGACGTTCAGCTCGCTCGATGGTCTTCTCAGGGACGAAGCGCTGGAGCGGCTGCAGTTTGCTGGTCCCAACGAAGTCGCCCACGACAAGGCCCCGCACGCACTGGTACAGCTATTGCTGGCCTTCAGGAATCCGTTCGTACTGGTGCTGCTCGGTCTGTCCGTCATCACCTTCTTCACGGACGTGTACTTTGCTTCGCCGGACGATCGCAGCTGGACTGGACTCAGCATCCTGCTCACGATGGTGAGCGTCAGCAGCCTGCTGCGCTTCTTTCAGGAATACCGCTCGAACAAGGCCGCAGAGCGACTCAAGTCCATGGTCCGTACGACAGCGACCGTGACCCGCCGCGCAACCGTGTTCGCGCATCCGGAGAAGCAGGAAATCGCGATGCGCGATCTGGTCGTCGGCGATATCGTCAGTCTGCAGGCGGGTGACATGATCCCCGCTGACATCCGTCTGATCCAGTCGCGCGACCTGTTCATCAGTCAGGCGGCGTTGACCGGCGAGGCACTGCCGGTCGAGAAATACGACACGCTCGGCGCCGTGACGGAAAAATCGGCGCATGCCAGTCCCGATGATCGGGGCGATCTGCTCGATATGGCCCATATCTGCTTCATGGGAACCAATGTGGTCAGCGGTACGGCAACGGCGATCGTCATTGCTACCGGCGCCGATACCTGGTTCGGCTCACTGGCAAAAAACGTAGTCAGTCACAAGCGCGTCGAGACCAGCTTCGATCGTGGTGTCAATAGCGTATCGTGGCTGCTGATCCGCTTCATGCTGGTGATGGTGCCGGTGGTGTTCCTGATCAACGGCCTGACCAAGGGCGACTGGCTGTCCGCGGTGACGTTCGCACTGGCGGTAGCAGTCGGCCTGACACCCGAGATGCTGCCGATGATCGTGTCGGCAAATCTGGCCAGAGGCGCCATCGCAATGGCGCGGCGCAAGGTGGTCGTGAAGCGCCTGAACTCGGTGCAGAACTTCGGCGCGATGGACGTCCTGTGTACGGACAAGACCGGCACACTCACGCAGGACAAAATCATCCTTGAACATCACCTCGACATCAACGGCAACAGGGACGAGCGGATTCTCCAACTGGCATGGCTGAACAGCTTCCACCAGAGCGGACAGAAGAATCTGATGGACATCGCCGTCGTGGAACATGCCAATGAACCTGGCGCGCCGGCGAAGCTGACGCAATACGCCAAGGTCGACGAACTGCCATTCGATTTCGTGCGGCGCCGACTGTCGGTGGTGGTCGAGGGGATGGACAGCAACCAGCTGATGGTGTCGAAAGGTGCAGTCGAAGAGATGCTGGCGGTATCGACACACATTCAGGACGGGGACATGGTCCACGAGTTGACGGCACGCGAGCGTGACATGCTCGTCACACGGGCCGAGGAGTACAACAAGGAAGGCTACCGCGTGCTGGTGGTCGCCACGCGTGAGATCGCGCGCGCCGAAGCAAAGTCCCAGTACAAGACCATTGACGAGGCGAACCTCGTGGTGCGCGGCTTCCTCACTTTCCTTGATCCGCCAAAGGATTCAGCTGCCCCCGCGATCCGTGCGCTGTATGAGCATGGCGTGGCCGTCAAGGTGCTGACGGGCGACAACCCCATTGTCACGACGAAGACCTGCCGCGACGTGGGACTGGATCCGGGCACGCCGCTGCTCGGGCGCGACATCGAGGCAATGGACGATGCCCAGCTTGCGCAGGTGGTCGAACACACGACGGTCTTTGCGAAACTCACCCCGCTGCAAAAGGCAAGAGTGGTCAAAGCGCTTCAGGTAAACGGCCATACAGTCGGCTTCCTCGGCGATGGAATCAACGACGCGCCGGCGCTTCGTGATGCGGACGTCGGCATTTCGGTGGACACAGGGGCCGATATCGCGAAGGAAACCGCCGACATCATCCTGCTCGAAAAGAGCCTGATGGTGCTGGAGGAGGGGGTGATCAAGGGCCGCGAGACGTTCGGCAATATCCTGAAGTACCTGAACATGACGGCGAGCTCGAATTTCGGCAACGTGTTCTCGGTGCTGATCGCCTCCGCCTTTCTGCCATGGGAACCGATGCTGGCGATGCAGTTGCTGATCCAGAACCTGATCTACGACCTTTCGCAGATGTTCCTGCCATGGGACCGGATGGATCCTGATTTCCTGAAAAAGCCCCGCAAGTGGGATGCCGGCAACATTGGGCGTTTCATGGTGTGGCTGGGACCTACGTCGTCGGTGTTCGACATCACGACCTATGTGCTGTTGTGGACGGTGTTCGGCGCTGGCGCGGCCTTCCACCTGCACGGCGGCGGCCAGGCCATCATGAATTCCGGCTGGTTCATCGAAGGTCTCGTCTCCCAGACCCTCGTTGTCCACATGCTGCGCACGCGCAGGATTCCGTTCATCCAGAGTACGGCGTCCTTTCCGGTGCTGCTGTCGACATCGGCTGCAATCTTCGTGGGCTGCTGGCTGCCGTTTTCTCCGCTCGCCGGGGCATTGGGTTTCATTTCTCTGGATCACAGCTACTGGCTCTGGCTCGTCGCAACGATGGTCGGCTACGTGATGCTGACGCAGGTTGTAAAGACGCTGTATATCCGCCGTTACGGCCAGTGGTACTAAGCCCGAGCGAAGTTCCGCGTGGGATGGGGTTCGATCCTGCGCGCGATTGCTTTGGTCAGCCTTGACACTTCAACCCGGTTCATAACATGTCAGCAAAACAGAACAAGTTTCTCAGCATTCCAGCAGCCACCGCCTCCACGCTGGCGTTCCTCAGCGCGACCGCTCATGCGCAGAGCAGCGTAACGCTATATGGCGAACTTGATACGGGGCTCACGTATGTGAGTAACGTGGGCGGTAACGCGCAGTACAAAGCCACCAGCGGCCTGATCGACGGAAGCTACTGGGGTCTGCAGGGTTCCGAAGACCTTGGCGGTGGCGACAAGGCAATCTTTAGCCTCGAACGCGGGTTTTCCGTGACGACCGGCGAGGGCTTCGACGATCACCCGTTCTATGTCGGGCTTGGCAACGAAGCCTTTGGCACTGTCACGATGGGTCACCAGTACGATTCGATTCACGATTACTTCGCGCCGTTCACTCTGACGGGCGGCGCTGGCGGCACTGCATTCGCGCATCCGTTCGACAACGACAACGCGAACAACTCGTACCTTGCACGCAACTCGGTCAAGTACACGAGCGCGTCGTTCGGCGGGTTCAGCTTCGGCGGCATGTACGCGTTTTCGAACGGTGCTGGCCAGTTCGCGAACAACCGCGCTTACAGCATCGGCGCGAACTACCAGAACGGCCCCCTCAACGCGGGCGCGGCTTACCTGCACGTGAACGGTCGTGGCAACACGGCGGGCAGTGCGTATGACACCGTGAATCTCCCCGGCTCGACTCGCGACGTATTCGAGGCGAACGTGCAGACGCAGAACACATATGGTGTGGGCGCAAGCTACGCGCTCGGCGATTTTACGCTGGGCATCGCGTGGTCCCGTTCGACCTACAGCGGTGTGACCGATGCCGATTCTGGTTCGGCGGTGCCTTCGGCCGGCTTCAGCAACTATGAGGTCAATGGCGTGTACCAACTGACGCCGACGGTATGGCTCGCGGGCATGTACACGTACACGAAGGGCTCAAGTGCGCACTGGCATGAAGGTGCGCTGCAGGCTGGCTACCAGTTCTCGAGGCGCACCGATACGTATGTCGAGACGGTCTATCAGCGCGCTTCGCCGGGCGCCCCCGCCGTGATCATCACGTCTGATCCGTCGGCGGGGCGCGGTCAGTTGCTTGTCGCGGCCGGTATTCGCCATCGTTTCTAACCACCCGCTCGTCCGGCAGGACGCGTCTCATGCGGGCGGGATGGAGCTTCATGCGCTCTGCCCTACTTCGTTGGATAGCTAACCTCCATCCCCGCACGAGCATCCTGCTGGATTCCGTACTGCGCAAACGGATACCGAAGACCATTTTTCGCGAGGGCCTCGATACCTGCGATGGCCTGCGCCAAGGTCTCTGGAGGTAGTGCCATCAGCACCTCATCGTCCAGGACTCCGCCGTATCTGCGCTCCGCATAGCAAGGGATCGACAGGCTGGGTTGCTGAGTCTTCAGCGCTCTCCCCCACGAGTCTGCACAGGATGATTCTCCGACAACACTCCAATCGAAATGCTCGTACCCCGACCACTGCAATCCGTTGATGAAGTAGGGGGCGCTTCAGAAAACGGAAAATAAAGCACGTTAGCGACAGGCCACTGTCGCTTGTCGGACCGTTGCTGCCGGTCGTGTATGCGCGTGGACCGTCCGGTCTGTCATAGGTGAGTAGCCCAAGGGAATCACACCCTTTGAGAACAGGGTTGAACGGCCGGACGCTCAAGCGACTGTTCCACTTCGGAAGCTGCCGTTGATGCAGTGAGAATGGGTGAACGTCAGAGAAGAGTCGACTGCGGCGCAGAGCTTCACTCGCATGCGGGAGTTCGCTGAGCTCGGGACACGACGGATTGCAAGAGAAAATCAAGCGGAGTTAACTAAGCAGACCAAAACAAGCGTCGAAACACGGAAAAAAACGTCATCGGGTTCCCGGAATGCTGTACGACAGATCGGGCTCGTCAACGGTCAGCTGCGGACTAGCCAGCTTACCCATTAAAATTGGGGTGACCTACCACCCGTACTTGAGCTCAATGCCGGCGTAGTCAGCGTTGCGCCCACCCGCCTGACGGATCGAGTTCCCAACCTGGAAGTGCACGGCTTCGATCGAACCAATGAAGTTCGCCGCAATCGTCCAGTCCGCGCGCAACTGCACATACATCCCCGTCCACAGGCTGCCTCTGCCCGCCGTGCCCGGTACAGCCTGATTCGCCTGCTGATACACGGCGTCGCCGATCGTCTCGCGCCACTGGAAGCCCAGCGCACCAAGCAGCGCGAGATTGGCCGTCGGCTTGAGCGTGATGGATGGTTTGATATGAATGAGATTCGAATAGCCCGTATAGCCCGCGAGCGTGAAGTAGTAGCCGTTCGGAAACAGCGTATTGAAGGTCTCGATTCTGCCGTCGTGCGGGCGCCGGTCGCCTGAAGCCGCGTCGACCTGCACAGCAACTTGCGGCGACCAGGGCACGTCCAGCTTGTAGCCCGCGATCGAGCCCATCGCCCACGCGAGTATCGTGTTGTTACCGACCGTTCCCGTTTGCAGCATCCCTTCGACATCCCAATTGAAACGACCGCGTGTGCCGGAATAGCGCAAATCCCAGACATCGCGGCGCTCGACGCCGCTTGCATCCAGGTACCGCGCGTTGCTGCGGTTATAGCGCGACCAGTAGCCGGACAGATCGCCCGGCCCTACCGACTGGCGCTCGAAACGCACGCCGCTGAACGTGAGGTCGCGATTCGATACGTCGTCGAACACGGTTGCATTGCGGTTCTGCACGGGTTGCGTCGCGTAGGCGATGAAGCGCCACTTCTGGTATTCGTAGTCGGCCCAGACCGCGTCGTACGCCTGGCGCACGTTCGGGCCGTCGCGCACGGAGATGAAACGCTGCAGGTCGAATGCCATTTCCTGGCGGCCGAGACGAAACTTGAAGGTGCCGCCGCCGAGCGCGCCAGTGTAGGTGACAAACGCCTGTTCGAGATCGAGCGGGTTCTTGTCCACCGGCGTGACCACGTTCTTGCCCCACGCGCGTGCGTCCTCGATCTGCACGAAGAACTGCCAGTGCTCGCCGAGATGCGCATCGGCATGGACCTCGACGCGCTGGATCAGATACGTGTCCGACTGCGTGCCGATGCCGAACAGCGGGGCGTTATTGCTTTCGACGCGCTCGCGCATATTCACGCCGAGCGACAGATACGATGTCGGGTCGCCACCGAGCGGAATGTACTTGAGGCCGTCGAGCGGTTCGCGCGGCACGCACGGATTTGCGAGCACCGACCAGTCTTCCTGCCAGCGGTTGAACATGACGACGGGCCGCTTTGCATTGCAGGCACCTGCCGATGTGCTGCCGCTCGCAGGCGCTACCGTATCGGCGGCATCCGCCGCGAGGCTCATCCCGGTTGCGGGTTGCGCGACCGCATCCGCGAAAGTCGCGTCTGCACCCGTTAGCAACAGACCCGTGAAGGCCATGACACTGGCGGCCTTTTCGAATCGACGCTCGCGCATTGCAGTCGACACCATGCTTCCCCTCGCCATTGTCCGGGTGGGCTTGTATCCGCCCGCCGGTCGGCTCGGCGGGCGAAATCGAGGCCATTCTTGCTGTCCTGCAACATCAGGCGTGCCCTGGCGTGGCCGCGCGCTCGTGTTCTCCAGTGGTCAATGCGAGCGCCACAAGCGCGCACGCCGGCGCAAGCAGCGCCCAGAATCCTGTGTAGCGGTAACCCAATGCACCGGCCGCCGCCCCGATCGCGAATGCAACGATGGCCGGCATCATCGTCGCGAATCGGGCGCGCGCCGTTGCGCGCACGCTCTCGGCCGTGTCCGCCGACAGCATGTCGACCGCGT
Source organism: Paraburkholderia sp. GAS448 (assembly GCF_050435685.1). Classification (NCBI taxonomy): domain Bacteria; kingdom Pseudomonadati; phylum Pseudomonadota; class Betaproteobacteria; order Burkholderiales; family Burkholderiaceae; genus Paraburkholderia; species Paraburkholderia sp. GAS448. The sequence continues at coordinate 59,504 of NZ_JBNDKT010000032.1, read as the reverse complement.
CCAGGATCGCTTGCGTGACGTTGCCCGTCATCACGGTATTGGGCACGCCGGGGCGCTTAATGAGCTTCGGATGCGCGTTCTGCACGCCCATCGCGAACGCGCCGACGACACCGGCAACCGTCACCGAGAGGCTTTCAGGCTGGCTGATTGGCGTCGCCCAGACGCCGGCGAGGCAGTAGCCGAACATGAGCACGGCCTGCACGGCATGGAGCAGGCGCGCGCCCTGGCATGCATGCTTTTCGGACAACGAACGCACGAGCAAAGCGCTGACGACCACTCCGCCGATGAACGCGGGAAACACGATCAGCTTCAGGAGCACGCCGCGGCCGAAGCCCGCGATGCCGGCGCCGATCAGCACGAAGTTGCCCGTCACGTGCGCCGTGAACAGCCCGAACAGCGCGACGAAACTCAGCGTATCGACGAAGCCGGCGATCGCGGCGAGGATCGTGTCTTCGGACTTCATTGCGCCGATTTCGCGTGAATCTCGGCGATATAGCCGCCCGGGAACTCGACGATCGCGGCGTCGCGCCCGTCCGACGTAAACGGCGGCACGAGCACCTGCACGCCCGCGGCCTTCGCCTTCTCCAGCGTCGCGGCGAGATTCGGCACTTCGTAGCCCGTCACTTCCCGCCCGAACGGATAGGGCAGACGGCCGTCTGTCACGAGCACGGTCATCTTGCCGAAGCCCGACTCGATACGAACGCGGCGATACGTGTCGTTCGGCCGGCCGATCTCGATACCGGGCGCATTGGCCACATCGGACACCACCTTGCCGTGCGAGAACTTCACGAAAGCGTGAACCAGCTTGCGCAGGTTTTGCGGCGACACATAGACACGGTTCTCGGGAATGGTCTGCAGCGCATCGTAGTGCGGCACCTGGGTATGCCAGTAAAGCTGCATCTTGAGGCCGCCCGGCCACGAGATGATGGCGTCGCGGCCGATCGGATCGGGGAACGTGTCGACGATCACGTCCGCGCCGAGCGCACGCGCGGACTTCATCGCCGCATCCATGTCGGTCACGAGGTAGCCCGTACGCTCCGCGCCGAAGGGATACGGAATGGGCGTCTTGAAGCCGAACACGGAGATCGTGCCCGACGGCGTAAACACGAGCTGCGACATCGTCTGGCTCGGCGTCGGCGTGACCTGGAAGACGCCCTGCTTCGACTTGCTGCCGCCAAACGTCGCGACGAAGCTGTCGGTGAAGCGATCGAAGTCGTCCGCCGCAACGTACACGTGCGTCGTATCGTACTGAGCACCGACGGCGACGAACGGCGCTTCGACGGCCTGCTTGGGTGGCGTCGCGAACGCAACCGGCGCGGCGACAAAACCGCTTGCGATCATCACGGCGAGCAACGCAGCGCGAATCGTTTTCATGACGGTATTTCCTTGTTGTTTCATCCTACTGTCTGATCAATCAGGTGCGGCTGTCGCCGGCCGCACCTTTCACATCGCCGAGCATGGTCGCGAGCACGAGCGCCGCGATCAATCCCAGATGCTCGAAAAAACTGTTCAGCGCTATGAAGCGCGCGGCGCCGGTCTGGTTCCAGAAGTCGTTGGCGACCTGCATGGCGACGACGGTCAGCACGCCGAGGCCGCCCGCACCAATCCACGTGAAGCGGCGAAATACGACGCATAGCGATCCGCCGATCTCGACCGCGACCGCCAGCGCTGCCCAGAGCGCTGGCGGATGCAGGCCGAAATGCGCCTGCTCCGCGATCGCGCTGTCGAAATGCAGCGCCTTGTTAAAGCCGCCGATCAGCCAGGCGGACACGAGCGCGAGGCGCACGAGCGGCCCGACCCATGGCTGCGCAAGCAGCGCGCGGACCCATGCCGGGTTGCTGCGGCCGGACCATGCCGTCACGTCAGATGGCCCAGCAGGAGCAGCCGAGCGCGCCCCAGAAGCCCTTCGCATCCGCCGTCGGCAACGCGCGGCCCCATGCGAGCGCGTGTGCGTGGCCGTGCACATTGCAGGCGCTCGCGCACCCGCACAGCGCCGCGGCGGCTGCGCGCCGAAGCGGCGCGCCCTCGCGCTGCTGACTTACGTCCCCGCGGCCCCAGCCGCCAAAACCGCCGTACTGCCGCACCGGCGACCAGTCCGGCATCGCGGCCGGAATCGGCGCATCGTGCTGCGAGAACGGGCCCGCGCCCCAGACAATCTTGCCTCCCACCACCGTAAGCAACGCGGTAGTGCCGGCGATGTCGTCCTCGGCGCACGCGAAGAAATCGCGGTCCGGCACCATCAGGTCCGCGAGCTGGCCGACCGCGATGCGGCCTTTCCTGCCTTCTTCGTTCGAGAACCAGGTGACGTACTCAGTCCACATGCGCAGGGCCGTCTCACGATCGAGCAGGTTGCGCTGCGGATACATCCGCAGGCCCGCGACCGTCTTGCCGGTCACCAGCCACGCGAGCGACACCCAAGGGTTGTACGACGCCACGCGCGTCGCATCGGTGCCGGCCGAGACCTTGATACCCTTCTCCAGCATCTTCGCGACGGGCGGCGTGGCTTGCGCCGCCTCTGCGCCATAGCGCTCGACGAAGTACTCGCCCTGGTAAGCCATCCGGTGCTGCACCGCGATGCCGCCGCCGAGCGCCGCGATACGGTCCATGGAACGCTCGGAGACGGTTTCCGCGTGATCGAAGAACCAGTTGAGGCCGGCGAGCGGAATGTCCTTGTTCACCTTCTCGAACACGTCGAGCGCGCGGCTGATGGTTTCGTCGTACGTGGCGTGCAACCGCCACGGCCAGCGATTCTGCGCGAGCACGCGCACCACTCCTTCGAGTTCGCCCTCCATCTCGGGCGCCATGTCGGGTCGCGCCACGCGAAAGTCCTCGAAGTCGGCAGCCGAAAAGACCAGCATCTCGCCCGCGCCGTTGTGGCGGAAGTAATCCGTGCCGTCGTGATAGCGGGACGTGCTGGTCCAGTTCACGAAGTCTTCCTTCTCGGCCTTCGGCTTTTGCGTAAACAGGTTGTATGCGACGCGAACCGTCATCTCGCCCGCGTCATGCAGCTTGCGGATGACTTCGTAATCCTCCGGGAAGTTCTGCGAGCCGCCGCCCGCATCGATCGCGCCAGTCACGCCAAGGCGGTTGAGTTCGCGCATGAAATGGCGCGTCGAGTTGTACTGATACTCGGGCGGCAGCTTCGGCCCTTTGGCGAGCGTCGCGTAGAGAATCGAAGCGTTCGGATTCGCAAGCAGGAGGCCGGTGGGATTGCCCGCGCCATCGCGCAGGATCTTGCCTCCCGGCGGCTCCGGCGTGTCCTTCGTATAGCCGACCACGCGCAGCGCGGCCGCGTTGAGCAGCGCCCGGTCGTACAAATGCAGGATGAACACGGGCGTATCGGGCGCCACCGCGTTGAGTTCCTCGATGGTCGGCAGGCGCTTTTCGTCGAACTGATGCTCGGTAAAGCCGCCCACCACGCGCACCCATTGTGGCGCGGGCGTGATCGCGACCTGCTGCTTGAGCATTTCCATCGCCACGGCGAGCGAGCCCACGCCGTCCCAGCGCAGCTCCATGTTGTAGTTGAGACCGCCGCGGATCAGATGCAGGTGATTGTCGATCAAGCCGGGCAGCGCGGTCCGGCCGCCCAGGTCGATGACCTGGGTCGAGCCGCCCGCGAGCGGCATCACGTCGGCATCGCTGCCGACCGCGACGAAGCGGCCATCGGCCACTGCCACCGCGGTGGCGACCGGGTTCGAACGATCCAGCGTGGTGAACCGTCCGTTATGCAGAATGAGATCGGGTTGGGTGCCGGTAGTGCTCATGTGCGTCTCCTCACTTCGCTCAATTCGCAAATTTCGTTTGCTTCAATCAAAGGCCGAGCAACTGCTTGAGCGTCGGGACGGCCAGGGCGCCGATCAACATGCCGAGCAAGCCGATGAGGGCAATCAGCGGCGGTGCGGGCGAGCGGACCTTGATCACGCTATAGATCACGCCTATCAGCACGCCCGCACCCAGTGACACCAGATACGGTTTCATATGATCACTCTCTCTGACAAATTAGCCTGCAGAACCGGGCGGTTCAGCTGCCCGGCGAAGCCAGGGTCGGCGCAAGCGAGGCGTCTGCGCTCAGGCGCTCGAGCCGTCCGGCGTCGTGCGCGTGAACGCGCCGATGCCGTTCGGGCTGGATTTATCGCACCGCGCGCGTCACGCAGTTGCTCGACCTTCTCGTCGAGCATCTCGCGCACATTCCGCGGGCGGTGCCTGAGCGCGTCTTACTTCGCCGGCACGGCCGGCAGCGCCTCATGCGGCGTAGCCGTGCGCTGCGGCGCCTTGTGGACCATCGTGTAGGCATAGTCGATGCCCATGCCGTATGCGCCCGAGTGCTCCTTCGCGATTGCCATGATTTGGTCATAGGTCTCGCGGCGTGCCCAGTCGCGCTGCCATTCGAGCATGACCGGTTGCCACGTGACCGGCACGACGCCCGCCTGGATCATGCGCTGCATCGCGAAATCGTGCGCATCCTTCGACGTACCGCCTGACGCATCGGCCACCATGTAGATCTCGTAGCCGCCTTCGAGCATCGCGCTGAGCGCAAATGTCGCATTGCAGACTTCCGTCCACAGACCCGACACGATCACCTTCTTGCGCCCGTTCGCGGCCAGCGCGTCACGCACTTTCTGGTCGTCCCACGAGTTCATCGACGTACGTTCGAGCAGCTTCATGCCCGGGAACACGTCGAGCAGTTCGGGATAGGTAAACCCCGAGAAGCTTTCCGATTCGACGGTCGTGATAATGGTCGGAATCTTGAACACCTTGGCCGCCTTGGCCAGGGCGACAACGTTGTTCTTCAGCACCTGGCGGTCGATCGACTGCACGCCCAAGGCCATCTGCGGCTGCTGATCAATGAAGATGAGCTGGCTGTTCTGCGGGGTGAGTACTTCAAGCTTCGGATTGCTCATGACGTGTATCTCCTTCAATGCGGAGAAAACAAAGGCCCGCCTCGCCGGCGCGACCGGGAGGAGTCCGATATCCATTGCGCTGGGGCATGCGTCGTCCAGCGTTAACATTTAATACTAAACCCGGCGAAAGAACACCCCGAAAAATGAGTGCGATTCCGAGAATTGCGCCTTTAAGTGAACTTAACTACTCTTCCCTTAATCGATCAGACCCGAAACGCTTGTGAACAATCTGTTGCGCAGTGCTGTCGCCGGCCGACCGTCAAGGAGACTCGTATCATGAAGCCGTATATCCTCTCGTTCCTTGCCGGAATTCTTGCCGGTGTCGTTTACAGCGCGATCGGCGTGCAGTCGCCGGCGCCGCCCACCGTCGCACTGGCGGGCCTGCTCGGCATTCTGGCCGGCGAGCAGATCCTTCCCGTCGCACGTCGAATGCTATTGGGCGTCAAGCTCAAAGCGGCATGGAGCGAAGCGAAATGCAGCCAGCACATGTTCGGCCCACTGCCCGGCGGCCACGTTTCCGATGTAGCCGCAAAGGACAAGCAACCATCGTGACCCATCATCCTTCACACAATTCCGTGCTGCACAATCTGCCTGCACACGGATGAGCAACGTCGAGCTCTTTCATTACCTGCTGTTGTTGATCTGCGGCGCGGGCGCGCTCACCTGGCTCGCCGAGCGCGTTGCGATCCCGCCCGCCGTCGTGCTGCTGCTTGGTGGCTGCGTGATCGCGGTCGCGGGCAAGCGCGCGCCCGACATGGACCCGAACCTGATGCTCGCGGCCGTGTTGCCGCCGCTCTTGATGTCGAGTTCGTTCTACACGGCATGGAAGGAATTCCGCGAGGAGCTCGGCACGATCGTTTCTCTTGTGCTGGGCGCAGTGACGGTCACGACCGCCGCGGTCGCCGTTGCCGTGCATGCGTTCAACCCGGGTCTGCCCTGGGCCGCATGCTTCGCGCTGGGCGCGATCGTCTCGCCGCCCGATGCGGTCGCCGCGAAGGCGATCCTGCAGCGCCACCCGCTGCCAGCGAGGCTCGTAGCCGTGCTCGAAGGCGAGAGCCTCGTGAACGACGCACCGGGCCTGCTGCTCTACCAGATGGCGGTCTCGGCCGCGCTTGCCACCACCATCACGGTTGCGAACGCAACGGGCCTGTTCTTCTCGCTGACACTGATCGGCGTCGTGGTCGGCCTCGCGTGCGGCCAGGTGATGTGCTGGGTGCTGCAGCGCCTCTCCGATGCGATGCTCGGCATCGTCCTGACCTTCGTGTCGTGATGGCCTGGGCGAGCTACGGGGTTGCGGAGGCGGTCGGTGGCTCGGGTGTGCTGTCTGTCGTGACCTGCGGTCTCGTGCTCGGCATCCGCCAGCATCGCGTGTTCGACGCCGGCATGCGAATCAAGGCCAAGGCGACCTGGGAGGCGATCGTGTTCGCGCTCGACGCGCTCGTCTTCATCCTGATCGGCCTCGCGCTGCACGGCATCCTGGCGCGCGTGAATTACGACGTCGCCGTCTTGATGGTCGGCTTGCGCATCGCGCTGCCTGCAACAGCGGCTGCGATTGCGGTCCGCCTCCTGTGGGTGTTTGCTGCGATCTGGTTGCCGAGCCGCATGCTCGCGAAGCGTATGGGCAACCGGCCGTGGTCGGCCGGTGAAGCCGTCGTGCTGGGATGGGCGGGCATGCGCGGCGTCGTGAGTCTCGCGGCCGCTCTCGCGTTGCCGGGTAATTTCCCGGGCCGCGACCTGATCGTCTTCAGTACCTTCCTGCTCATCATTGCGACGCTCGTCGTGCAGGGCGGCAGTCTTGCGCCGCTCATCCGTCTGCTGCAGCTGCGCCCGGTCGCGCGACAGACCATGTCCGAGCACGAGACGCGCGCCCGCACCTTCGGGGCTTCGCTCGCCGTACTCGAAGAGACGGGCAAGCACGCGTCCGGTATCGAACGCGCAACGCTCGAGCGCCTGATCGCCGAATACCGGATCCACGTCACGGCGAACGAAAACGCGTATGCGCTGGGAGCGGAACGGGTCGAAGACCGCGCGCACTTTCTGCGCATCGAACTCAAGCTGGTCAGCGTGTCGCGCGAGGCGCTCCTTGGCCTGCATCGCGACGGCAAGGTCGACGATGGAGTCTTGCATCGCATCGAATCCGAACTCGATCTCGAAGAGCTTCGCCTGTTGCGCTTGCTCGAACCGTAAAGGCTGCGCGCCAGGCACGTCACCTTCGAAGCTTCAATTCACCGACTGCTTCGACGCAGCCGTCGCCCGAAGCGCTGCGGCAGTAACGCGGACTACCTCGGTGTCGAACTGAAATATGGATGGTAGTCACATCGGAAGCGCGCTGCGGCCAGGTTCCTGGTTTGAACGGTCCATGCCTTTTCCAATACGGGTGTAACGCCATCCAAATTTAAAAGAGGTCCGCACGACATATCCAGCCTTGCAACCCATCGCGACAGGCGGCTTACACATGCATGGAACGCGCGGGTGTTCCGGCGCGCTTCATGACTAAAAAGCGGTGAATCTGCGCGACCACGGCTGCCCCTTCGCCCACGGCCCCTGCAACGCGCTTGATGGAACCCGATCGAACATCGCCGATGGCAAACACGCCGTCGACACTTGTATGCAGCGGGAGCGTGGGGCCGCTGGCCCGTGTTCCCAGGTCGGTATCGGTCAACACAAATCCTCCCGGATCCAGCGACACTCCGCACGTGCGCAGCCAGTTCGTGTTGGGGTCGGCACCGATAAAAAGGAACAAGTGATGCGTCTTCAGACTTTCCATACCCCCATCGCGTGGCCGATAGTGGACGGACTCCAGCCGTTCGTCACCTTCGAGGGCCGTTATTTCAGAACCCATATGAGGGTTGGCCGGGATTCACAAAAAATCCGCCACATCTCAGTCTAAGGCATTGATTCGAATGCGAAATAGCTTGTCTGACTGAGCGGTGAAGCTCGTTGCCGGACCGTCCACTGCATGTTGTATGCGACAAACGGTGATGCTTCTGTCCGCGCGGCACTAAACCGTATCCCCGTGAGGTCCGCTGTCGGATCTCACGCGCCACGACCAGCTCGCGTACCGGCAGGCATTGCGCAAGCCCGCTCGTGACCCCGTCGACGACAACAACAACCGGACGGTGGCGGAAACGACCCAGGCACGGGCACTCGCGGTCGTCGTGAGCCTGTTCCGCTACTGGACCGAGACCGGCTATCTGACCGCCAATCCGGTTGCGGGCTCGCGCGTGGCGGACGTGCGCGCACGAGCTTCGCACCGTAACGGATGCCGCCGGGCGCGTTGCTTGCCGCATGCGACACCTGGGTCGCTGACGGTTTCAAGGACGATGACACGCTGGTGGTCGCGCGGCGCCGCGCAATCTGGGCGCTGTACCGGTACGCCGGTGTGCGCCTGGTTGAACTCGTGTTGTCCGACGACGCGCAGTTGCCGAAGCTCGAAGTTGATGACGGCGAGTGCTGGACACTGCACGTGCTGGGCAATGGTCGCAAGACGCGTTCGGTTCTGTTGCTTTGACTCTGCGGCCGATCTTGAAAATGCACCGGGAACTGCACGGGCTACCGCCGCAGCCAAGTCCTTCTGAGCACGCAGCGCTGATTCACGGACTTAAGGGCGGCTCGCCGTTGCACTTCAACCCTTCAAATCGATCGCAGGAAGGCTGCGGACACTCCCTGTTGGAGGTCGGAGGAGAGGTTCCGAGAACGCGCTATCTCCTTAGTACCACTGTGTTAAAAAATATGGCATTATTCGCTTATCTTCAAGTAAATGATGAGGAATGCGATTGAATGTCCTTCGGAGCGGTTCGACGAGTACGTGTCCCTGATGACTCAGTCGCTGGGGCACGCTGATCGTGTCGAGCCATTTCGTGGCTACTGCACGGGGTTGATGTTGCCGGTCAGGCGCAAGAGCGTTGAGCCCATGGCGGCGCATCTGTCGCCGGACCGGGTGCGCTCGGAACACCAGCGTCTGCATCACTTTGTAGCCGATGCACCGTGGTCGGATCAGGCGGTGCTTGATACTGTGCGCAGTTACACGCTTGAGCGGATCAAGCGTCGTGCGGCACCACCTGAGGCGCTGATCATTGACGATACCGGCTTTCCGAAGAAGGGCAAGCACTCGGTCGGGGTCGCCCGGCAGTACTGCGGCCAGTTGGGCAAGCAAGACAGCTGCCAGGTGGCCGTCAGCGTCTCGCTCGCAAATGAACGCTTCAGTCTGCCGGTCCGCTATCAGCTGTACCTGCCGCAAAGCTGGGCCGATGACGCGGACCGGCGCAAGGCTGCCAAAGTGCCTGAAGCGCTTGAGTTCGTCACCAAGCCGATGCTGGCGCTGCAACTGCTTGAAAACCTCGCAGAGGTGGAATCCCTACCGCAACTGGTTCTAGCCGATGCCGGTTACGGGGCGAGCACCGAGTTTCGCGAGCAGCTGACGGAGATGGGCTTCACGTATGTGGTCGGGGTGACAGGCGCAGTCAGCCTGCAGACACAAGCTCAGGCGCCGCTGCAGGCAAAAGAGCTGGCCATGCAGTTGCCGTCGCGACGCTTTCGCACCGTCACATGGCGAGAAGGCACCAACGCTGCCTTGTCGTCGCGCTTTGCGGCAATACGGGTGCACTGCACCTCCCGCGCAGCCCAGCCATCTGAGACCGCCGAGGAACAATGGTTGCTCGTCGAGTGGCCCAGAGAAGAGCTCGAGCCGACCAAATACTTTCTCAGCACGTTGCCGGCTGACACGCCGATCAAGGAACTCGTGCGACTTGCAAAACTGCGCTGGCGCATTGAGCGCGATTATCAGGAGCTCAAGCAGGAACTCGGCCTGGGGCACTTCGAGGGACGCAGCTGGCGCGGCTTCCATCACCACGCGACGCTGTGCATAGCCGCTTATGGCTTTCTCGTCACCGAACGCCTGGTGGCGCAAAAAAAAACTCCAGCCCATCGGCTACCCGGCGAAGTGCCTTCCTTACCCGAGGGCTTCCGGCCCCGGGGTGCCCCTGCGTAAGCAGCGCCATGTGCCGGACTCCATTACAACGCTGCGGCTGGAGCTTGCTGCCGCCCTGCTCGCCCGTCTCGAACGGTGCCCATGCTGCGGCCGGAAAATCGAGTAGTTTGTTAACACAATGGTGCTAGGGAAGTGGCCAAGGTGTAGTGGGAGCATCCTACGTTTTTAGTTCTGCGATCCTGCAAGCGGGCCGGTTACCGGCCCGTCACGGTCAGATGAACCTCAGACACGCTCGAATACGGCGGAGATGCCTTGGCCGCCACCGATACACATTGCCACCAGTGCGTATTTCCCATTGATGCGGTGCAGTTCGTGGATCGCCTTGGTCGAGATGATGGCCCCCGTTGCGCCGATCGGGTGTCCAATCGAAATACCCGAACCATTCGGGTTCACCTTTGCAGGATCGAGTTCGAGCTGACGCGTTACTGCACACGCCTGGGCGGCGAAGGCTTCGTTCGCCTCGATGATGTCGATACTCGCGGTCGAAAGTCCCGCCCGCTGCAGCGCCTGCCTGGCGGCGGGCACGGAGCCAATTCCCATGATTCTGGGATCAACCCCAGCATGACCATAGCTGACCAGGCGGGCGAGCGGCGCCAGCCCGTAGTTTTTCACTGCCTCGCCCGATGCGAGGACCAGGGCCGATGCACCGTCGTTGATGCCTGATGAATTTCCTGCCGTGACAACGCCGTCCTTCCTGAAGGCCGGCTTCATTTTCGCGAGTGTTTCGACCGTCGTGTCACCCTTCACATGCTCATCCGTGTCGAACGGGGCGGATTCCCGCTTCTTTGTGACAGGCACCGGGACGATCTGGCTGCGGAAATGTCCAGCCGCGATCGCGGCGCTCGCCCGCTGGTGGCTTTCGGCGGACAGTGCGTCCATATCGTCACGTGACACGTCGAATTGCTCCGCGACATTCTCGGCTGTCGCTCCCATATGTATGCCATACAGTGGATCGTGTAGCACGCCCACCATATAGTCCAGCAACTCCGTATCCCCCATCCGGGTTCCCCAGCGGGCCGACTGCATGACATACGGGCCACGTGACATCGACTCTGCGCCGGCCGCGATGGCCAGTTCGCAGGTACCCAAGGCTATCGCCTGTGCCGCAGAAATGATCGCCTGAACACCCGAGCCGCACAGGCGATTCACATTGAAGGCGGGAGTGGTGACGGGCAGACCCGCGCCCAATGCGGATACGCGGCTCAAATACGCATCCCTAGGCTCGGTGGGAATCACGTTGCCCATCACTACATGGCCGATCCTCTCGACAGGCGCGGCGCTACGTATCAAGGCTTCCTTAACCACGAGCGTTGCCAGCTCGCCCAGTGGCGTATCTTTCAGGCTGCCGCCATAGGTTCCGACGGCTGTGCGCACTGCGCTGACAACAAAAACTTCGTTTGAGGCTGTCATTGGAAATTCACCCAAGATCATGTTAACGGCGAATACAGCTTCGGCGAACGTGACTACTGCCCGGCCTTAGCAAGAAGTTCATCAACGACCAACGCCGGATCAGCTCATAGCTGGCAAACGACGCGGCGCTCGAACAGCAACTGTTCAATGTCGCGCAGGCTCAACTGAATCCGGACACATCAGCGCCCGGCGCAACCAACGACGGCCGCCGGATAGCGATGGCTGTGATAAAGCGATCTCGTTTTGCCCATCACGCCATCGTACGCGACTGCCCCAACAACGTGACAATGCCCCGGCAGCCAAGGCAAACGGAACGATCACTCCACTTCCTGTCGCAGAAGGTGACAATCCTTTTATGTCGTCGTTCATCCGCTTTCCGAGTCGAGCGGTCGTTACTTTGCTACAGAGACACAGTACGCACGTGTGCGATCGGCCGTCTCATTCACGGGTGAGCCGGATCAGGCGCTTGCCGAGGTTGTCGCCGCGGTAGAGACCGGCGATCGCCCCCGGTGCGTTATCGATACCGTCGAGCACCTCTTCAAGGTAGCGCAACTGGCCCGAGCGCAGCCAGCCCGCTAGGTCATGGCGCGCGATGTCCTCGTGTTCGGGATGGTCGAACATAACGAAGCCCTCCATGCGGGCACCCTTCACGAGCAGGTGCCTCTCGACGCGCGGGCCTTGCGGCGGCGGATCCCAACTCGCGACTGAGGCCGTTCCGCAGACGACAATGCGCGCGCCAGTGTTCAGATGGCCGTGGACAGCATCGCTGATAGGGCCGGCGGTGTTGTCGAAGTAGACGTCCACACCACCCTCGCAGGCGACGGCGAGCTGCTGCGCGAAATCTGGAGCCTTGTAGTCGACGGCTGCGTCAAAGCCGAATGATTTGGTACACAGCTCTGTCTTTTGTGGGCCACCTGTGATGCCCACCGTGCGGCAACCCTTGAGTTTCGCAATCTGCCCAACACAGGAGCCTACGGCGCCCGCGGCCGTGGAGACCACGACCGTCTCGCCAGGCTGGGGCCGGCCTACCCCAAGCAGGCCATAGTGCGCGGTCACTCCGTTGAGGCCGAGAACGCCCAGTGCCGTCGAAGGCGGAAGGTCTGTGTCGGTGATCTTGCGTTGGATTGCCTGCGCTTCCACCGCCGCATAGTCCTGCCAGCCGAAGAGGCCGGTAACGAGATCGCCCTCGCGGTAGTCCGGATGACGTGAGGCCTCGACACGCCCGACGGCGAACGAGCGCATGACTCCGCCGATAGGGACCGGCTCAGAATAATTCCTTACGGCGCTGACCCAGGCGCGCATGGCCGGTTCGACCGACAGATAAAGGTTACGCACAAGCACCTGGTTCATGGCAGGCGTAGGCGGGGCGCTCTCGACGATCTGGAAATGCCGGCTCTCGGGGATGCCCGTCGGGCGTGACGTCAAGAGCACCTGGTGGTTGACTGTAGCGATCATGTAGGTCTCCTTTGCAAGTTTTCACCGAGCGCCGCGTTGCGGATGTACGCTTGTTGTACTCAGCGTGCAGCGCCATATAGGGCAAGTCCGCCCTCACCACGTTTCAACCCTGCCGTCCCGCTGACGGCGACGATTTTTCCGTGCTTTCGCTCGAGCATCTGCGAAAACGCGGCGCGACAGAGCCGGTATGGCGAATAGCAGTTTCGCCCGAACACCCGTTGCATTTCGGCGCTGTCGCGTTCCACAACTGGTACGAACCTGTCGGGGTTCGCGATGAGCATGTCAGCATGGCCGGCCTCACGGATCAGGTCGTCGGCTTCCTGTGTAATCGCCAGCTCACGGCGATCCGCAAACACCTCAGCGCCTTCTTCTCAAGGACCGGATCCTCAAGTCACTGCTGTTGATCTGACGCATCTAAGCTGGCCAGAACGATTCAGCTTCGAGTAGGTCAGCGTTCATGCGAAAGACGACGCCCCTTCTTTCTCAACGCGGCAGCCAGGACGCCTTCCCCGACGCCCTTGGTACAAGAGGGAACCTGAAGCGCCCTGGCGTCTTTGACATCTGCACCTGGTCAGTCACTCCTTGATAGTGGCCCATGGGCGTATCAGCCTCGAACAGCTCAGGAGATAAATATTCGTGACCGCCTGCCGTACCAGCGATCCTCGCGGCGTACTGTTTGTCGAAAACGCCGAGCTGCAGCAGCCAGATGGCGAGCCGGGCCATCGACAGGCGAATGCGATAGCTACCGCCTTCCACGGCCCGTCTCTTGAGTGCAGCGATGACGCCGATGCTCGCCATCCAGGACGTAAGGTAGTCGTTGACAACAAAAATCTCGGGCAGCCGAGGGTTGTCCGGTGACCCCTCCAGCGTCAACGAACCAGTGACGCCACCGGCCGTCTGGTCGAAACCGACCCGGTTTGCCCAGGGCCCACGCGGGCCATAGATAGAGATGTCGACGTGAATCATCCCAGGGCGGATCTCCGCCAGGTTCTGTGCAGACAGCCCACGCCTGTCAAGGTACCCAGGCCGGCGATTCGCAAAGAAGACGTCTGAATCTTTGGCCAGGTTCTTGAATCGCTGCAGTTCGTCGGCGCGGCCGAGGTCCATCATCGCGGAACGCAAGCCGACGTTCGCCGTAGCATAGAGGGCGTCTATCTCGAAGTCGTTTGGCTCCCAGATATTCAGGACGTCGGCCCCGTGGTACGCCAGCGCCCTCCCCAGTCCCGCACCGGCAATTACGTGCCCGAGTCCGAGGGCCCGAACTCCGCTCAAAGGATCCTCTGGATTCGAGGTGAACGGCTCGGGGTCACTCTCGCCAATCTTCTCGATCTCGATCAGCGGCATGTCCTTGATGTACTGAAACTGGGGCTCCCTTGCGAACTCGTCAAACGTGCGGACCATCGTTGCCTGGACGCCGGCTCGGGCCGCCGCATCTTCAAGGTCAACCGCGTTCCACTTGCGTGCGGCTTCAGCCACTGCCCGCCTGTCGTCGTGACAGCCGAGGAAGGCCAAGGCTGTCTTTGCTGTGCGCGGGTAGACGTTAATAAGCTGTACCCAGCGATCGTCCGCTGTCCGGTACATGGTCGTCGGCCAGAAAGGGCTGTCGGCGTCGGCGGGATTGCGCGGCGCATAGCCATTGAGCAACTCCCATTTTTTGTCATAGAAGGGGCAAAGGCGATGCAGCACCTGACCCAGGTTCACGCTCAGGTCCTGCGACTCGCCACCCCTGAATCGCCACAGGTCGCCAACTGCCACCGCTTTTGCCATCAAGGTGACGCCTGCCATGGTCGCAAGCGCGAGTGGGCTCGAGATGACCGGATCGCTGCCGATGAATGTTACCGACCCACCCGCCGAACCCGGATCGAGTCCAACGACGCTCAATACCTCGGCCAACTCCCGCATCAGGTCGATGGACTGCCCATCGGTCATGGGATTGGCCAGGGCGGCCTTCACGCGTCCCTCGAGATCGAGGTGTTCCACTGTTTTTCTCATGTTCATTACGTTTGTCTCCGGTTCGTTCCTTTATCAGCGTCCGTGGAGCATGAGGCCAACCTTGCAGATATACCCGACAGTGCAGCCTCAGAGCCCGGTCATGACGCGTACATCGTTCCTGCGCCGCAGCTGACGATGGCGCTTGGACGGAATAGTATTTTTCCTTTGCGCTCGCCGCCAAGACTTTATAAGCTCATGATTGTGCTTTTGAGGCATAGCCAAATGGAACTCAGACATCTTCGGTATTTCGTCGCGGTCGTAGAAGAGGGCAGCTTCAACCGTGCGGCGACGCTTCGCCTGCACACTGCGCAGCCGTCGCTAAGCCGACAGATCGGAGATCTGGAAGATGAGCTGGGCGTCCAGCTACTGAAGAGGAGCAGCCAGGGGCTCGAGCCAACGGCCGCCGGGCGAGCCTTTCTCGACCATGCTCGCGTGATACTCGCTCAAGTCGACGCGGCAAGCGAGGCCGCAAAGCGAGCAGGCAAAGAAAATCAGGCCCGGCTTGCGGTTGGGTTTCTGACCGGATTCGAAATCGATTGGCTCCCCAAGGTCCTGGAGATCCTGCGGGGAAAGCTGAACGAGACCGATCTCATCGTCAGTAGCAAATCGACACCCTCACTAGTCAAGTCACTCATCAACGGCGAAGTCGACCTGGCATTTCTAAGGCCCGATCCACAGGTCACCGAACTCTCCTTTAAGACCGTGTTGACGGAGCCAATAATGGCATTCTTGCCAGTAGCACACGAGTTGGCCAGTCACCAGTTCATTGACCCAGCCGACTTGGAGGGACAACCGTTGATTCGACTCTCGAAGGTTCACGCTCCCGCAGTCAGAAGCCTGGTCGACGGCTATCTCGACCGAGTCGGCGTCCGCACAGGACCTGGGCCAGAAGCAGACAATATGTCCATGGTCATTTCACTGACGCTTTCAGCGCACGCCGTCACCCTTCAGCCGGCCTATATCAAAGCGCTGTTGCCACCGTCCATCGTGTGCATTCCGCTGAGTGGCGAACCTGCGATGGTCCAGTTGGCCGTAGCGATAAACAAGTCTCGCCCGCACGGATTAGCGGAATTCGTGTTTTCAACGCTCGACGGCCAGAGCACGCATTGACTACCGGTCGAAGGCTCTGATGTGATGGACGTCTCCCCCCTTTGTATCTTTAAATTCTTGATTTTGTTCGTCACGGCAGGAGGCTGTGGAGCTTGTGGCCAAAGGTGAGCGGATCAGCATTTGCGGGGAATCGCACTCCTCATAATTTTCTTGAAGACAAGCGAATAATGCCTTATTTTTTAACACAGTGGTATTAGTGAGCTGCATGACCGTGCGGCAAGCAAGCGTCATTTCGCCGTGGGGCGACATGGCAAGCGCAATGAAGCGAGGCACTGGCGGATCGACCACCATTGACGCCTGCAACCGACATTCCTTTTCAAGATTGGCAATCGCATAAGGTCCGAGCAACGCATAGATTCCGCCATCCGCCACAATATGGGCCTGCAGACTCAAAGACTGTGAAGACGAAGCGGGTTGTACCACGCCTCCAGGAAGTGGAAGATCTCGCGCCGCGCCTGTTCACGCGTGGCGAAGTGCGAGCGCGCCAGCAGCTCGCATTTAAGGGTGGCGACGAAGCTTTCCCCGCCGCTCCGGCGCCGCCAACGGCCAGGTCATCCACGGCATTGCAGCCGGACCGATTTGCGCTCAGCGCGACAGAGGATGTGGCGAGTGCGCGCACGCATGCGTACCCAGCGCTGCGGCCACTTCATCTTCCGGCTCCGCGGACAGATCCCGCCTGAAAGTCTCGGCGAGGAAAAACGCGCACACCAGGCTCAACAACCCTGTCGCCGCGATATAGATCGAAATGGGCAGCGTCTGGCCATACGTGGCGAACAGGTAGGTCGCGATCAATGGCGTCGGTCCTGACGTGATGATGCCGGCGATCTGATACGGCAGCGACGCACCCGTATAGCGCACCCGCGTACCGAACAGCTCAGCAAACCACGTCGATTGCACGCCGTACACCGACGCCTGGCTTAACGCGATACCGCAGACGTACGCCACGAAAATCAAGGTCGGATTGCGTGTCTCGAGCAACGGAAAGAACGCGAATCCATAGATCGCCACGAACACCGCGCCGAGCATGAACACGGTCCGGCGGCCGATCACGTCCGACAGTTTGCCGAACAGCGGCAGCGTGATCAGCGCAAACGCGCAGCCCACAATGATGGCGTTCAGCAGTAGTCCACGCGACAAGCCGAGCCGCGTCGTTCCGTAGACCAGCACGAACACGTTGATCACGTTGAAGGTGATGTCGACCGCGAAGCGCGTGCCGATCGTCAGCACGAGGTCTTTCGGATGCCGGCGCAGCAATTCGATCAGCGGCGCTTTCACGACCTGCTTGCTCGCCTTGATCTGTTCGAATACCGGCGACTCCATGACGCGCAGGCGGATGAACAGGCCGATCGCGATCAGCGCGACGCTCAGCAGGAACGGCAGGCGCCATCCCCATGAATAGAACGCGTCTGACGGCATACTCGACACGGCTTTGAACACCGCGGTCGAGAGCATCAGCCCGAGCGGCACGCCCAATTGCGGGAACGCGCCGAAGAAACCACGTTTCCTGGCCGGCGCCGTTTCGACCACCATCAGCACCGCGCCGCCCCATTCGCCGCCGACGCCGAGCCCTTGCAGGAAGCGCATCGTGACCAGCAGGATCGGCGCCCAGACGCCGATCGAGGCGTAAGTCGGCAGCAGGCCGATCACGAAGGTGCCGACGCCCATGATCGTCAGCGTCGCGACGAGCGTCGCCTTACGGCCAATGCGATCGCCAAAGTGCCCGAAAAACACGGCGCCGAAGGGCCGTGCGAGATAGCCGACCGCAAAACTTCCGAACGCCGCGATGGTGCCGACCAACGGATCGAACGAGGGGAAGAACAGCTTGGCGAAGACCAGCGCCGAAGCGGTGGCATAGAGAAAAAAGTCGTACCACTCGATGGCGGTCCCGACCACCGAAGCGACCAGCACACGGTTGACGGCCGACCGGCTGATAACCGGCGCGTTGCCGGATGAAATGGGCGATGTATTCACGTCTCCTCCCTTCTCTGGGAATCTATGTTTTGAACTGCTGCGTGTCGGCGGAGCGGATTCGCCGGCACGTTACGATAAATTCGCTGCACTCACCAGTGCAGTTCCATCGGGAACTGGTCGAGCGTTTCGACGCCGCCGGAGGTCAACCGCACGATACGTTCCGTGCGCAAACCGCCGACGTTCGGCACCGTGATCGTCGCCTTCAGGGTAAAGACCATGTTTTCCTGCAGCACGGTCTTGTTGCCCGGCCCAATCCACGGCGCTTCTTCTTCCGGGTCCATGCCGGTGCCGTGACCGGTGCCATGGCCGCGCGCTTCGCTCGAATATTGCTCGTAGTTCGATTTCACCAGCGCCTGCTGGATCACCGCGTTCAGTTCCAGGGCCGCCATGCCGGGACGCGCGGCGGCAAGCCCCGCTTCGACCGCGCGCGCCGCTGCCGCGACGATCGCCATCTTCTCGGAATTCGCCGGACCGTAGGTGAAACCGCGTCCGCCATCGGCCACGTACCCACGATAACGCGCACCGATGTCGGTCATGATCAGGTCGCCCGGTTGCAGGATGCGGTCGGTGGGGCGCGCCAGGTTATACGCCGAGCGCGGACCGGATTGCACCATCGAATCGAACGCGGTCCCCTCCGCTCCTCCCGCGAGCATCGCGCGGTCAGCGATTAGAGCGAGTTCACGCTCGGTGTACGGACGGCGGTCGGCGAGCGCGTCGCGAATCGCGGCCATCGCCGAATCGGTCAAGGCGGCGGCTTTGCGCATCAGCGCCACTTCGGCGTCGCTCTTGATCGCCTTGATTTCGGCCAGCACCATCGTCGGTTCGAGCTTCAGTTCGCCGAGACCGGCGTTCAGGCGCTGCAGCAGGTCCGCGGGGATATAGGCGGCGCCGGCGAGGCCGACCGTGCCGCTGCGGTGCCGCGCCGAAGATGCCTGCACATATTGCGTGACTTCTCGCAGGCTGCGCACCTCGAAGGCGGTCACGCTCGTCGCGTAGTCGAAGCATTGATCCGACACGAACAGCACGGGGTCGCCGTCCACGGGCAGCAGCAGGATCGCGTTGGCGATATCCGATACGCCGTCGAGCGGACGGAAGTCGGTAAAGTAGCCGATGTTCGCGCCACGCCAGCAATCGCCGAAGGCGAGCAGGCCGACCAGGCCCGCCTTATCGAGTGCGCTGCGGACCTTGGCGACGCGGCCGAGGAACTCGTCGGTAGTGATGCCTTCCGGCGGGATGTCTGCGGTACGGGTGTTCATTGCTTCTTCGTCTCCTGTGCGGCTGCATGCGCGGATGCCGGATGCATCCGGTCTCGATGCCCATGATGGGAATCCGCCCCGCCTTGGAATGCAGGACGTCTGCTGCATAGTAAAATCGATCGATATGCTTTTATAATGAAAAATAACTCAAAATCTATATCGATACGGAATACATGGAGACGACATCGTGACCTCGGCCATTCATCCGGACAACCGCGCGGGGGCCATCGCGACGGGCCACTTCGACCCCACGCGTCTGAAGACGCGCCAATTGGCCCTGATCGTTCAGCTCGACATCCATCGCTCGGTATTGCGCGCGGCGGATGCCGCGCACATGACGCAGCCCGGAGCGACCAAGTTGCTGCGAGAACTGGAAGACACGATGGGTGTGCAATTGTTCGAACGGCATCCGCGCGGTGTCGAGCCCACCTGGTACGGCGAGGTGCTGATCCGCCATGCACGCAGCGTGCTGGCGGAGTTGCAGCACGCGTACGACGAAGTGTCCGCGCTCAAAGCCGGCCTGACCGGGCAGGCGATGATCGGCACCGAGGTCACGGCGGCCACCAACGTCGTGCCGCAAGCGGTGGCGCTGCTCAAGAAGCGCTTTCCGCAGATTCGCGTCAACATCGAGATGGAGTTCAGCGAGGTGCTGGTGCAGCGTCTGCAGGAAGGCAAGCTGGATATGATCGTCGCGCGAATCCGCAATCCGGACGATCTGGCGGAACTGCACTACGCCCCGCTCGCAGAAGCACAGCACGCGCTGTTCGCACGCGTTGGCCATCCGCTCGTCAAGCGCAAGACTTTGAGCTGGAACGAACTGGCGCCGCAAACGTGGATCCTGCCGCCGAAAGGCAACGTGATGCGCAATCAGATCACGCAACTTTTTCTCGAACGGCAGCTCGCGTTGCCGACGGATGTGGTCGAGAGCTCGTCGCTGCCTGTTATCACGAGTCTGCTGCAGATGAGCGATATGATCGCGCCGCTTGCGCGCGAGCCGGTGCGGCCGTATTGCATTGCCGGCGCGCTCGAACCGCTACCGTTCGAACTCGATCTGAAGCTCGGACCGGCGGGCATCGTCACACGGCGCGGCGACAGGCTCTCACCGGGCGCGCGGGCGATGCTGCAAGCGCTGCGCGAGGCCGCCGGATTCGACACCCAAGGCCCCGACGCCGACAGCGACTGACTTACCGCAACGGGACTCAGCGCACGCCGTCCACCGCGACGCTTGCGCCGGGTTGTAGTAACCATTCATGAGCCGGCTCGTTATGTACGTGCCAGGCGCGGCGCGGACCGGCCATCACATTCAGGTAATAGAGGTCGTAGCCGTGCGCGGCGGCAACCGGGTGATAGCCGCGCGGCACCAGCACGACATGCTTGTCGTACGCCGCGAGCGTTTCGTCGAGACTGCGGTCGTCGGTATAGACGCGCTGAATCGCGAAGCCCTGCGGCGGCGAGACGCGGTGGTAATAGGTTTCCTCGAGATAGGTCTGCTGATCGCCATTGTCGGTATCGTGTCGATGCGGCGGATAGCTCGACCAGTTGCCCGCCGGCGTCACCGATTCCACCACCAGCAAGCTCTCCGCCGGCTCGGTTTCCGGAAGGATGTGGCGCACGTGACGCAGATTGGCGCCAGCGCCGCGGGTTTCCTGCTTGACCTCGTCAGGTGCAATGAAGCGCGGCGGCAGACCGCCCTTCGCGGGCGCTGAGCAGATGCCGAGTTCGACCTCGTCCGCGGCCACGATCGTGTAGCGCGTATGCGGTGGCACGTACATGGACCACGGCGCGCCATCGAACGGCGACATCCGAGCGCCGATGGCGCGGCTCGCGAGCCCTTCGCAACCAACTGTTGCGTGCCCCCTGACGAGCACGACCACGACTTCGCGATCGCCCGTCTCCTGTGTGACCGTGGCGCCAACCTTCAGGTCGAAAACATCGAAGCCGACGTATTTCCAGCCGGCGCTCGCCGGCGTGATATGGATGATCTGGCCGTCTTCGGCATGCTTTGACGGTTTGACGAGCAGCTTGCTCATGTTTTCCTCCGGTTATTTAGGGCTGCCACTCGCCAGAACGCGGCGGTCGCTGCGGCTACGTGCATGGCCTGAAGCGGTACAAGCGTTCATGGCTTTGACGACACCTTGCGCGCGAATCGCCACCAGATGGCGTGCGACTTGCGCGACGAAGCGCGGCTGTGCACGCAGATCGCTTCCGAAAATCGACTCGATTTCGAACAGTGTTTCTACCGCATCAACGGCATCCGCGTGCAAGGTCGAGCGGACCGCCTCGGTCAGTGTGTCGGCGAGGGGATCCGCGATGGCGTAGGTGCGGCCTGTCTCGTCCCGACCGCTGAGGTACGCGATCCAGCCGGCCAGCGCAAAGGCGAGGCGTTCGGTCGGCGCGCCGCTTTTCAGGTTGGCGCGCACGCTTTCCAGCCAGCGCTGCGGCAATTTCTGCGAGCCATCGGCGGCGATCTGTTGCAAACGGTGATCGAGCGCGGTGTTGCGAAAACGCGCGAACAGTTCAGCGCGATAGGTGGACAAAGCGGATCGCGTCAGCGTCGGCTCCACCTCATCGCGCAACATGCTTTCAACAAAGTTCAGCACCGCCGGCGCGCCGATCGCCTGATCGACGGTGTCGTACCCGATCAGCGACCCGAGGTACGCGAGCGCCGAATGCGCGCCGTTCAACATCCGCAATTTGGCCTGCTCATAGGGACGCGCGTCACCCACGAGCGTCGCGCCTGCACGCTCCCACGCCGGCCGGGGTCCCGCGAAGCGGTCCTCGATCACCCATTGCGAAAACGGCTCGGTCATCACCGGCCACGCATCGTCGGCACCGAGTTGCTTCGCTACGCGCATGCGATCGGCGTCCGTGGTCAGCGGCACGATCCGATCCACCATCGTGTTGGGAAATGCGCCCTCTAGCTCGATCCAGTCGGCCAGCAGAGGATCCGCTTTGCGCGCGAACGCCAGCGTCAACGCGCGCATCGTGTCGCCGTTGGACGGCAGGTTGTCGCACGACAGCACGGTAAACGGGCCCACACCGGCCGCGCGGCGCAGCGCCAGCGCGCGTACGACGAAGCCGATCGCGCTACGCGGCGCGGCGGCCTCGCGCAGATCATGGGCAATGTCGGGATGATCGAACTGCAACACGCCACTGGCCGGATTGCGGCAATAGCCTTTTTCGGTGATCGTCAAGCTGACGATATGGCAGCGCGGATCGGTCATCGCATCGAGCACGGCGGCGGGCGACTGCGGCGCGACCAACGAAGAGATCAGCGCACCGACCACCTGGAACGAATCCGCGGTGCCGTCGCGCACATCCACGGCATACAGATGATCCTGCGGAGTGAGCGCCTCCGACGTGTCCGCACGTCGCAACGACACGCCGACGATGCCCCAGCGGTGATCGCCAGCGCGCAACGTGTGCTCGGTGTACACGGCCTGGTGCGCGCGATGAAACGCCCCGAGGCCCAGATGGACGATGCCTGGTGCAAGGCTCGCGCGATCGTAGGCGGGAACGACGACTTCGCCATCGGTGCGCGCTGCGAGCGAAGCCAGGCAGGTATTACTCAGCCGCATGATCGGCCGGATGTTTGGCGAGGCCTTCCCAGATGCCGTTCAGGTAGACCGCACCCAACGCACGGTCGAACAACCCATAGCCGGCGCGGCCCGTTTCACCCCAGATCATCCGCCCATGGTCGGGCCTGGCATAGCCTTCAAAGCCTGTTTCGAAGTAGGCCTTGACGATTTCCGCCATGTCGAGCGAGCCGTCGGCCGAGCGATGCGAGGTCTCATGAAAATCGCCTGCGGCATTGGTTTTCACGTTACGAAGGTGTGCAAAATGAATCCGGCCACGCGCGCTGAACTCGCGCACCAGTGCCGGAATATCGTTCTGCAGGTCCGCGCCCAGGGACCCCGAACACAGCGTCAGGCCGTTAGCGGGATCGTCGACGATGGCGAGCACGCGCTGCAGGTCCGCACGATTCTTCACAATGCGCGGCAGCCCGAAAATCGGCCGCGGCGGATCGTCGGGGTGGATCGCCATCTTGATGCCGGCTTCTTTGGCCACCGGAATGATCGCGCGCAGGAAGTAGTCGAGATTGGCCCAGAGACCGGCTTCGTCAAGCGCTTCGTAGTCGCGCAGCAGGGCTCTCAACTGCTCGGGCTGATAGCTCGCGTCCCACCCGGGCAGTTGGATACCGTGGCTAACGTCGAGCTCGCGGAGCGCTTGCGTGTCGAACGCGAGCGTCGTCGATCCATCGGGCAGGGGCATTTCCAGCGAGGTGCGGGTCCAGTCGAAAACCGGCATGAAGTTGTAGCAGACCACCTTGACGCCGCAGGCGCCGAGGTGACGCAGCGTCTGGCCGTAGTTGGCGATGAGCGTGTCGCGCGTCGCTTTGCCGAGCTTGATGTCCTCGTGCACCGGCACGCTTTCTATCACTTCCAGTGTCAGGCCGTGGGCCTCTATCTTCTCCTTCAGCGACTGGATCCTGTCGATCGGCCACACCTCGCCCACAGGCACGTCATAGATGGCCGAGACGACCCCGACCATGCCGGGAATCTGACGGATGTAAGCGAGCGGCACGGGGTCCGTGTCGCCATACCAGCGAAAGGTCATTTTCACGTTCGAGTCTCCTCCCACACGCTCGCTTCGCCTTCGGCGACGCTGCGTATCAGTGAATGGTTGGTTAGCCCTTCCGCATCGGCCCAGCGCGGCGACGCGTCGGATCGACGCCGTGCGCCTGTCGGTTTCACGCGGGGGCACAGCCAGGACTCTGCATACTAGCGGCGATTGACATGCCTTTATAATGAAGAATAATGCTTTATCTATACGATTATGGAATACATGGAGCTGCAAGCTTGCCGCCCGTCTGCTGTCAGAAACAGCACGCGCGACTCGTTCAGTTCCCCGTCTTCCTCTCGCTCAGCCAACGGCGGCAGTGCTACATAAGTCGCTGGCCCGCAGGCCCTAAGTCCTCACATAAAACACGTTGCGCGACGCGGGCGAATCGATATCGCTAACAACTGGTTGCGGGTTTTATGAGGCGGTTGAATTTGTCTGCGAGCCGCGTCAGGCTTGGGATTTTGATCGGCGGTGCCAGATCGGTTAACGTCCAGATTTGTGCATGGCACTGATGGCTGGAAGCCAATGCTGGCAAACGATTCCGACGAAATTTAGCCTTGCGCAGTTCGAGCAATTTGTCTTGCCGCATCTGAGTACGGGTCGGCGTGGTCCGGCACCGGCGCCGGGGGTGCACAGGATCTTCAACTACATTCTGCAGTTGCTGTACATGGGATGCCAGTGGAAGGCGCTGCCGATCGAAAGGATGCCGAAGGTCGCTCTGAAATCCAATCTATCGGGCATTTTGGCGATGGCAGGCCGATGGCTGCAACGGCAGGATTTTTGCGGGCTCGGTGCGCAAGCTTCATCAGGACGGGCTGCTTGAGCTCACGGCCATCCACGGCGACGGCACGACCACTCCCGCGAAGAAGGGCGGCGACAACCTGGGGTACAGCGGCCACAAGCACCTGAAAGGCGATAAGGTGGTTGCCTTCTGCGATCGACGCTGCAACGTGATCCCGCCATTCATTTCGGCCCCGGGCAACCGCAACGAATCGCCGCTCCTGCGTGAGGCGCTGCCCAGATTGAACCACATCGCCCGCGCTATTGGCATGAACCTGCAAGGCTCAACGATCAGCCTGGACGGCGTCTACGACTGCCGGGCCAACCGCAAGGCGATTTTCAACCGAGACATGATTCCCAACATTCCCGAAAACCCGCGGGGCCGCAAACTGCAGTTCAATCCGGCAATTTTTGAGGAGCGATTCAGGACCATCGAGCGGGTCTTCGCCTGGGAGGACATGTTCCGGCGCCTGCTGCTTCGCTTCGAGCGTCTGAGGCGGGTCCACTATGCATTCAAGACCCTTGCTTACCCGATGATCAATCTGCGGCACTACGGCTGATCATCGACGCCCGTGCGAGAACCGTGGCGATGGCGCTCGGCGCCATGAAGTGTCACGTCAACTCCATCTGCAATCCTGACAAACTATCACTAAAAATAATATAAATGTCGACATTTTCGCAACTTGAACCGCCCCGGCGCGCTCACGCCACATCACTTCACTGCCTCCAGTTCGCCCTGGAGTGAAACCCGCAACCAGTTGTAAACGAAATTCTCAAGCATGAGCGCCCATGCCGCGTCGCGCCATCAAGCTCAGGCATCTCGAGGAACCAGTGTGCTTCCTTCAAGATGAAATCAGGTTCGCCGTTGACCCCCACACGTCGATGTCGTTACACTCGATGTCTGGCCATCGCTCCCTCGCCTCCCGGCTCATGGATCTAAAGCAGATTCAGTATTTCATCGCGCTGTTCGAAGATGGCTCCGTAACGCGGGCCGCGAAGCGGCTCAATATCGTGCAGCCCGCGCTCAGCATGCAGATCTCCAAGCTTGAAACGGAACTGAACAGCCAGCTCTTTGAGCGCGGCCCGCATGGCATGACCCCCACCGACGCCGCACGGCAGATGTACCGCCTCTACATGCCGATCATGCGCGACATCGACCACGCGCGCGAGCAGCTCTGCCGGCACGATGTGATCGTGGCCGGGCATATCTCGCTCGGGATGGTGGCGTCGGAAGCGCAGAGCGTCCTGCCGGAATCGCTCGCGCTATTCAACGCGCGCTACCCGCATGTCGAGGTGTCGGTGGCCGATGGTTTCAGCGCGCAACTGATCGACGCGGTGGAAGCGGGCCGGCTCGACGCGGCCATCATCAACCGGCCCCGCGGGCGCCTGTCGCTCGATACGTCTCCACTGGTAGTCGAAGAGATGGTGCTCGTCACGAGCGCGGAACACGGCCCTGCGCTGCCCGACACCATTACGGCATCCGCGCTGACGGAGCTCGAACTCGTGCTGCCGACGCGCCGCAACGGCCTGCGCGGCGTGCTCGACGCCGCGCTGCTGAATGCCGACATCGTGATCAAGCCGCAGTTCGAGATCGACCTGCTGACCACGATCGTGCAATTTGTCGAACAAAGCAGCATCGCGACGATCATGCCGCGCGTGGTCGTGCAGCGGAAGGTCGACGACAGCCTGCTGCGCGCGACCCCGATCTCGGCGCCGCGCATCGTGCGTCACATCGTTTGCGTGAGCCATCCGAAGCGGCCGATCGGTCCTGCCACGACCGAGCTCATCGACATCATCGCCGACCAGATCCGCCGCGTCACAACGGGGATCGAGATCGCGGACCCCGATCCGGCCAACGGCAACCAGGCGTGAGCCGCTTCGCTGGTGCTGGCCTTCCGCCGGCTGGCGCGCGTCGCTACGCGCATCGCTGCGGGTAGCGAACGGCGCGACGCAAGTCGGCCTATCGCGCGCGGTCGCGCGATCAGTACGGGTCGCGCACTGGCGTGTTGTCGAGCTTGCCGAGCGTCTCCGGCACGACGAACGCGCCGACGAGAAAGATCACGCTGATCGCGCCGACGAACACGGCAAGCGTCATCGGCAGATCGAGTGGCGTCTTCGCGACTAGCGAGACGAGCGTGGGCATCATCCCGCCGATCGCAAAGCCGATATTCCACGACAGACCCGTGCCAGTCGCGCGGATCGCCGTCGGAAACCGCTCGTTCAGGAAGATCAGAATCGGCGCATAACCGGCGCTGCCGAGCGCACTCAGGATGACCGCGTAGACACCGACCATCGTGATGGTCTGCGCCGTCGGCAACAGCAGGAACAGTGCGGGCAATGCAAACAGACGGATTGCGCCGAGCAGGATGAAGGTCCGTTTGCGGCCGATGAACGTGCTCAGGTGACCGGCCGCGACCGATGCGATCACCACGGCCACGCTGCACAACATAAGGATCGCAGCAGCCGTCCCATTCGGTGCGTGGTTGACGACCTTGAGGAAGGTCGGCAGATAACCCGACGTCAGGTAATAACCGCTGCCGCCGCCGATCGTCAGCAGCAGGTTGACGAAGAGGATCGAACGATAGTCGCGAGAGAATAGCGTGCGAATCGGCGAACGAACCACCTCGACCGGCGCATTACGCGTCTTGTCGGCGGCGGCACGCGCGGCCTTTTCCGCGGCAAGCTTCTTCCACAGCGGCGATTCTTCGAGGCTGTTGAAGACGAAGAGTCCGAGCACCGAGCTGATGATCCCGGTGAAGAACATGCAGCGCCAGCCCCACACGTCGAACAGGTCGCCGGGAAACAGCGACGACATCGCGAGATACGTCAGCGAAGCGAGCAGCGCACCAAGGCCTGCCCCGCCGCCGCCGATCAGCCCCGACACCGCACCGCGATACTTCAGCGCAACGGATTCCGTGCCGATCGTGTGCGTCGACGCCACCACGCCGCCGACGAATACGCCCTGCACCAGACGCAGCAGCAGAAAGAGCACCGGCGCGATCACGCCCACCTGTGCGACAGTCGGCAGCAAACCGAACGCCGCCGTCGACAGACCGACGCCGACCACCGCGAGAATCATCGCGCCCTTGCGGCCGCGCCGGTCCGCATACGAGCCGAACAACGCGGATCCGAGCGGCCGCATCAGCAGCGTGACGGCGAACGACGCATACACCGCGGCGAGCGACAGCATCGCGTGCTCGGAGGGGAAGAACAACCGGCCAACGACCGGTGCGACGAACAACAGGACGAACAGATCGAACAGATCGAGTGCCCATCCCAGACACGAGGCTACCACTGCGCCCATCACCTGCCGCCTGTTGATTGCGGGCACGGCGGCGCCACTTTGCGCTGCAACGGACATCATCATCTCCTAAGTTGATACCGGGCTGGCCCAGATGTGAACTCACCCGATGTGCGACGCGCTTCGGCCTCGTCAAAGGCACGGCGCGTTCTTGTTGCGTTGACGAAAATCGTTATGACGTCAGGCGAGCCAGACCGCGCTGGTTTTGCGCCGCAAACTGCGTCTTGCCGAGCATCGTGTCGGCGATCTTCTCGGCGATCATGATGGTCGGAATGTTCGTGTTGGCTGACGGCAGACGCGGCATCAGCGACGCATCGACCACCCGCAGCCCATGCGCGCCATGCACGCGCCCTTCGGTATCCGTCACGGCGCTGCGCTCGCGCGCGTCGCCCATCCGGCAAGTACCGCTCGCATGCCAGACGCCGAACACGTTCGCGCGAATGAAGTCGTTCAATGCCCGCTCGTTTGTGAGTACCGACGACATCTGGACGCCGCGCGTGAAGAAGCGTTTGATCAACGCCCGCCGCATCGGTGCGGGTGTATCGAGCAGCAGCCCCAGCAGCGATGTGATCACCGCATTGGTTTTACTCAAGCGGCTCAACGCCTTCACGCGCGGCGAAAAAGCGGCGGGGAAAAAGTCGCGCTGATCCTCGCTCAGTCCCGAGGCCGCGACCACGCGCGCCAGCATGCGCACGCCCGCGGCGAGCCGCGCGACATCGCGCTCGTCGTCGAGCAGGTTGAGATCGACCTGCGGTGCGGCGAACGGATCGCTCGAGACGAGCTGCACGCGGCCGCGCGAATACGGACGGTTGCACCACAGGAAAAACAGGCCCAGCCGGTTACCGAGTGCATGCCACGCGGCGCGCGTCGCGCTCGACAGATACAGATCGGACGCCTCGCAATCCGCGACGCCCGACGTGAATCGCGCTGCCGTCATGCTGGCGCGGCGCCTTGCGAGCGGCATGCGAAAGCGCGGCTCGAGAAAATGACAGAACGTCAGCGACGGATGGTCCTGCAGATTCCGCCCGACGCCCGGCAGATCGAGCACACACTCAATGCCGAGTGCGCGCAGTTCGCTCGCGTCGCCCACGCCCGCGCGCATGAGCAGTGCCGGCGACTGCAACGCGCCGGCGCACACGATCGTTTCCCGCGCGTTGAAGCGCAGTCGCTCGCCTTGCGGCGAAACGGCAACCACGCCGCGTGCAGCCACCCCTTCCATCACGATGCGCTCGACGCGCAGGTTCGAAAAGATCTGCAGGTTCGGCCGCTTGCGTGTTTCTGCATCGAGATAGGCGACCGCGGTCGATACGCGCCGGTCGTCGCGATTCGAAAACGCGCCGGGAAAATAGCCGTCGTCGAACTGCGCGTTCTGGTCCTGCAACGCCGCGAAGCCGTTGCTGCGCAATCCGTGGGCGAACGCGTTGCAAAACGGCGGCCACTGCTGCGGCATGATGCGGCGGATCGGCACCGGTCCATCCGCGCCGTGCAGCGGACCATTTGGAAAGTCGACGTCGCTCTCGAGCTTGCGGAAATACGGCAGCACGTCATCCCATGCCCAGCCTGCCGCACCGCTGGCGGCCCAGTCGTCGTAGTCGCGCGGCAGGCCGCGATTGGCCGACTGCACGTTGATGCTCGAACCGCCACCCATCACGCGGCCCTGCTCATAGACTTTAGCCGCCGACTTCCGCGTGGCCTTCGCCTTGAGCTCAGGCCATATCCAGGTCTCCCCGCAGAAAACAGGCATCGGGTAGCTGTCGAGGATCGCCTCCGGCACCGCGCCCGGCGGCGTATCCGCGCCCGCCTCGATCAATGCGACGCTCACCGACGGCACGGCCGACAGCCGATGCGCGAGCACGCATCCTGCCGACCCTCCGCCGACGATCACATAATCGAAACGCGCGCTTACCCGCTCCATGCCTGTCTCCTGAATTGCTCGATCTATGCGCTGCTATCAGCTACCGCGAAACACGGGCTTGCGTTTGCCATGAAACGCTTCGACGCCTTCACGGAAATCGTCCGAACTGCGCAGCCGGCTATAGCAATGTCCTTCCAGTTCGATCGCGATCGAAAGCGGCGCGTCTTCGGTGTCGTTCAGCAGCTTCTTCGCAGTGCGCTGCGCGAGCGGCGAGAAGGCGCGCAACTCGTCGACGAGTGCATCGGTCGCTGCTTCGAGCTCCGCATCGGGCACGCAGTCGACCACGATGCCCCAGTCATACGCCTGCTTGCCCGGAATGCGGCGCGAGCGCATCACGATGTCCTTCGTGCGGCCGACGCCGACCATCTTCTGCAGACGCGCCGAGCCGCCCGAACCCGGAATCTGGCCGAGCTTCTGTTCCGGCAGTGCGTAGAAGCTGGTGTCGGTCGCGATGCGGAAATCACAGGCGAGCGACAGTTCGAAACCGACGCCGAAGCAGAAGCCGCGATTGGCCGCGATCACCGGCTTCGAGCACCGTGCGGGCGCGGCGACATTCCACGCCAGCTTCGACACGTGTTCCGGCGACGCTTCGAGAAAGCCCTTGATGTCGCCACCGCTCGAAAAGTGCTCGCCTTTCGCACGCAGCACGATCACGCGGACGCGGTCGTCCTCGTCGAGTGCTTCGAATGCGGCGCGCAGCTGGTCGCGTGCATGCATCGAGATCACGTTGAACGGCGGGCGGTGCAGGATGATGTCGGCGCGTTCGCGCGCGGCGTCGATTTCGATCGAGAAGCCGTCGAGTTCCTGCAGCAGCGTCTGGCCGCGATGAGTCAGGTCAGTCATGTGTTACTCCTTTCGTGGTTCTGTCAGGTTGTGCGGCGCCGTGCTCCGGTTCGTACTCGCCCGTGGACAGCTTGCGGCGCAGGATCTTGCCGACCGGCGATTTCGGAATGTCGTCGACAAACACGTATTCGCGCGGGCGCTTGAAGTTGACGAGATCGGAAGTCCGGCAAAAGTCATCGAGCGCCTGGGCTTCGACGTATTCGCTGCGCTTGATGAAGGCGACGACACGCTGCCCCCAGCGCTCGTCTTTCACGCCAGCGACGGCCACTTCGTCCACCGCCGGATGCAGCGACAACACCGATTCGATATCGACCGGCGAGATGTTCTCGCCGCCGCTGATGATCATGTCGTCGACGCGGCCCGACACGAAGAGATCGCCGTCGTTATCGAAGTAGCCGGTGTCGCCGGTGAAATACCAGCCGTCGCGCAACGACTTCGCGTTCGCGTCGGGCCGGTTCCAGTAGCCCTCGAAGGACTCGTCGCCGAGCAGATCCGCGATGATCTGGCCTTCTTCGCCGGTTTGCGCGAGTTCGTCGGGCGACGTCGCGTCGAGCTTCACGACGCGCAGCCGCGTATTGATGCCGGCGCGGCCCGCGCTGCCGGGTTTGAGCGTCGCCTCCTGATCGATACTGAACGTGTAGACCTCGGACGAGCCGTAGTGATTGACGAACAGTTCCGGCTTGAAAGCAGCCGAAAGACGCTTCAGCAGACCGTCGTTCATCGGCGCACCGGCAAAGCCAAGTTTCGTCACCGAACTTTTGTCGGTGCGCGCGAACTCCGGCGCGGCGAGCAGATCGTGATAGAGCGTGGGCACCAGATACAGACACGTCAGCCGGTACGTGCAGATGGAATCGAGCGCAAGGGTCGCATTCCAGCGGCGAACGCAGACGAACAGCCCGTCGACGAGCGCCATCGACAACAGCGAGCGCACGCCCATCGTGTGATAGAGCGGCATCACGCCGAGCGTGCGTTCGCCGTGGCGATAGAGGTTCTGTGCGACGTGCGCGAGCGCGGCGGCGCGTTCGTGGCGATGCCGGCGCGGCACGCCCTTCGCCTTGCCCGTGGTGCCGGACGTGTAGAGGATCAGCGAGTAGTCTTCCGCGGCGGCCTGCGGGGTGGCCGCAACAGTAGCTGCGCCTTCGCGCCGACGCTCGCGCAGCAGTGCGTCGAACGAAATCGACGCGCCCGCCGCATCGTCCAGCGCAATGCGCGCAACGGCCTTCGCGGCGGCACTTTGCGTGACGGCTTCGGCGGAAACCGGCTCGTACACGATGGCTTTGACGCCCGCATCGGTCACGCAGTAATCGAGCTCATCGGGTTTCGCCCGCCAGTTCAGCGGCACGATCGCCACGCCGGCGAACTGGCACGCCCAGTGCAGCGTCGCCATTTCCCAGCGGTTTTGCAGCACGACGAGCAGACGGTCGCCGTGTGCGAGACCAAGTTCGCGCAGACCGTCCGCAAGGTTCAGGATAATCCGGTGCCACTGCGCATACGTGAGCGTCAGTTCACCATCGACGAGCGCCAGCGCGTTCGGGCTACGCTCCACGCTTTGCAGAAAGGTTCGGCCGAGATCAAGCATCGCTCGTCTCCTTCTGTTCCTGCGCGTCGCGCCGGCGCGCCGCCACATCGAGCACGGCGGCGACGATCGGCGTATAGCCGGTACAGCGGCACAGATGGCCCGACAGCATGTCGCGCACCTGCGCCTCGTTCGGATCCGGCACGCGCTTCAGATAGTCGGCGCACGACATCAGAATGCCGGCGGTGCAGAAGCCGCACTGCAGCGCGTGATGACGCTGGAACGCCTGCTGAAGGTCGCCGAGCGTCTGGTCGGGCGCGAGGCCTTCTACGGTATCGATGCGGCGGCCGTCCGCCTGCACCGCGAGCATCAGGCACGAACGTCCTGCCATACCGTCGATGTGAACCGTGCAGGCGCCGCACACGCCGTGTTCGCATCCGACGTGCGTGCCGGTTGCGCCCAGTTCGTGCCGCAGAAAATCGGACATCAGATCGCGCGGCTCGCAATAGCCGCTCCGTTCGCGGCCGTTGAGCGTCACGGTGATCCGCCGCCGTTCGCCGCGCGGTTGTATGCCCTGCGGCAGGGTATTAACAGGGGTCTTCGGGGTCTTGCTCACTTCGCCTCCTCGATCACGCGCCATCCCAGTTGCCGGACCAGATGCCGGCGATACGTCGCGCTGACATGCGCGTCGTCCTGCGCGCCCAGCTTCCAGCTCAAATCGTTCAATGCAGTGCGCAGGTCGTCGCCCTGCAGAAGCGGCCAGCGCTCCACCACCGGCCGGTCGGCGACGCCGCCCACCGCGAGCCGGATCGCGTTATCCGTGATCACCGCCGCGCACGACACCAGGGCGAAATCGCCATGACGTGCGGAGAATTCCGCGAAGCCGTAGCGCTCGCCCGGCTTTTTCAGCGGAAAACGCACCGCCTCGACGAGTTCGTCCGGCTCGCGCGCCGTCATCAACATCCCCTGAAAAAAGTCCTCGGCGGCGAGCACGCGCTTGCGCTTTGTCGAGCGCAGCAGCACATCGCCGCCCAGGGCTGCCAATGCGAGAGGCAACTCAGCGCTCGGATCCGCGTGAGCGATCGAGCCGCATACGGTGCCGCGATTGCGGATCTGAAAGTGGGAGATGTGCGGGAACGCGAGAGCGAGCAACGGCACTTCGTCGCGCAGCGACGGGCGCCACTCGACGCTGCCCTGCGTCGTCGCCGCACCGATAACGAGCTGCCCCGCCTCGTTGTCGAGACGCACCGTATTCAACTCGTCGGTGCGGGAAATATCGACGAGCCAGCGCGGTTGCGCGAGGCGCATGTTCAGCACCGCCATCAGCGACTGGCCGCCGGCCAGCACGCGTGCGTCTTCGCCGCCATGCGCGAGCGCTTCGAGCGCATGTTCCGTACTCGTCGCGCGCAGATAATCGAACGGCGCCGGTTTCATGTTCTGCTCCTGAAGAATGCGAGGAAGCGCGACAGCCACGAGCCTTGCGCGCGGCCTTGGTCGACGCGTTTGCCTGACGCTTGCCGGCCCAGCGATTCGAACAGTTGCCGCAGCACGACTTTCGCCGCGCCTTCGAGCATCCGTCCGCCGACTGCCGCAACCTTGCCGGACACCTGCGCTTCATAGTCGTACGACAGCCGCGTGCCCTGCTCCGTGGGCGTCAGTTCGACGAGCCCTTCGCCACGCGCGGTGCCAAGCGGCGAGCTGCCGGCGCCCGCCAGCCGCAGACGATGCGGTGCGTCGATATCCGACAACCCGATCCGCGCTTCGAAGCGCGCCTTGATCATGCCGACGCCGACCGTCACATCCGCGCGATACTGGTTCGGTCCGGTCGCTTCGAGCGCGTGGCAGCCTGGAATGACCTTCGCGAGCGCCTGCGGGTCCATCAGCACCGCGAAGATCGCTTCGGGTGTGGCGTCGAGATCGACAGTGCCCCGCGCCGTCAGCGCCTTGCCGCCTGCAAGCGCCTTGTTCGGCGCGGCGGCAGCTGCCGCTTCACGTAACTCGGGACGCGAAGGCGGTGGATCGTCGATGCCGATCAGGTGCATCACCTTCGCGGGCGTAAGCGGCAAGCGGATATCCTCGACGCCGAGTGCATCGGCCACTGCATTCGCGATACACGGCGGCGTGCTCATGTTGTTGCCTTCGCCGAGCCCTTTCGCGCCGAGCGGCGTGAACGGCGACGGCGTTTCCAGATGCACGATCACCGGATCAGGCACTTCGCAGGTGGTCGGCATCAGGTAGTCGGCGAGCGTGCCCGACTGGAAACTGCCGTCTGCGCCGTAGCGGAACTCTTCCATCAGTGCCGCGCCCAGGCCCTGCGCGAACGCGCCGCGAATCTGGCCGTCGGCGAGTGCCGGATTGAGCAGCGTGCCGGCGTCGTGTGCGGTCACATAGCGGTCGATGCGCACGCGGCCGGTTGCGCGGTCCACTTCGACGCCGCACATGTCGAACGCAAAACCGTAGGCCGCCGATGTGTTGATGCGATCCTGCTCGTCGGGCGCGTCCATGTGCGGTGGCGTCCAGAACACCGTCTCGCGCAGGCCCGGCTCTTCGCCTTCTGGCAACAGCGCGGGCGCCCAGTGCGGCGCATTGCTCGCGACGCGGCCAAACGGCATCGCACGGTCTTCCTTGCCCTTCGCAAAGATGCGGCCTTCTTCGAAACAGATGTCCTCGGGCGCACAACCCGATTGCTTCGCGACGATGCGGGCTACCTTGCCACGCACACGCATCGCTGCCAGATGCACCGTGCCGGCCACCGCACCGGCAAAACGACTCGAATAGTTACCTGCCGCCACCGACCACGCGTCCTTGTGCGTGTCGAACTCGACGTTGACGACAATGTCCTGCGGATTCAGACCAAGCACATCGGCTACGACCTGCGCGCAGACCGTCATATGTCCCTGCCCCGCCGGCGTCGATGCAACCGTCACGACCACGCCGCCGAGCAGATCGACGCTGACCGTCGCGCTCGCAATTGCGCCGCTCTTCGGGCCCGCTTTTTTGCGCGCCTCGGCGGGCATCACGGTCGTGATGTAGCCCATGTTCGAGACGGAAGGCTCAACGATCGCCGCAAAGCCGATGCCGTACAGACGCCCTTCGCGGCGCGCAGCATCGCGACGCGCGACGAGTTCGTCGTAGCCGCCTTCAGCGAGCGACCGGCGCAGCGCTTCCTGATAGTTGCCCGAATCGAGCAGCGCACCGGCTGCTGCGCGGTACGGGAACGCATCGGCGGCGACGAAGTTGCGGCGATACACGTCGAGCACATCGAGCTTCAGTTCGATCGCGATGCGCTGCATCAGACGTTCAAGCGCGAAATACACCTGCGGTCCACCGAAACCGCGGACGAGGCCCGTCGGCGTTTTATTCGTGAGCGCCACGCGGTTGCGCACGACGAGATTCGGAATCGCGTACGCGCCCGTCAGGCAGCCGTGCATCCGGTAGAACGTTGCAGGCTCCGGCGCGCGCAGATAGCCGCCGCAGTCTTCGATCTGGTCGTATGAAAGCGCGGTGATGCGGCCGTCGCCTTCGACGGCGGCTTCGAGCGTCGTCAGGCGCGCGGTGGCCGACGTGGCCGCACTCAGATGTTCGAGGCGATCCTCGACCCATTTCACCGGTGCACCGGCCTTGCGCGACGCAAGGCACATCAGCACCACGTACGGAAACACCGCCTGTTTCACGCCGAAGCTGCCGCCCGAATCGCGCGGCGCCTTGTGCCGCAGACGATTTGCCGGCACGTTCAGCGCCATCGACATCACCGCATGCAGCGAGAACGGCCCCATGAAATTCGACGTGACGTCATAGCCTTCATCGCCGGACAGATACTCGGCGATCACCACGCCGCATTCGATCGGCGCACACGTGTTGCGCGGATAGTGCGCGTCGATTGTCACGCGATGCGGCGCGCGTTCGAATGCCGCTTCGGGCTCGCCATAGCGATAGTGACGATCGCTGATCACGTTCGTGCCGACTTTTGGATGCAGAACGGGCGCATCGTCGGCGATCGCGTTTTCGATCGACGTCACCGGCGGCAGCGTCTGGTAATCGACCTTGATCAGATCGAGCGCGTCTTCAGCAAGCGCACGCGATTCGGCCAGCACCACGGCAACCGGTTCGCCGACATAGCGCACGCGATCCATCGCGAGCGCCCACTGCTCCATCGGCGACTTCACGCCGACCACGAACGGCCGCGACCAACCCGGCAGATCGTCACGTGTGAGCACGGCGCGCACGCCGGCCAGTTTCAGCGCAGCGTCCGTATCGATGCTGCGCAGTTCCGCATGGGCGTGCGGCGAGCGCAACACCGCGGCGTGCAGCGTGCCGGGTTTCACGGCGATGTCGTCGCCGTAACGTCCGCGGCCGGTCAGGATCGCCGGATCCTCGAGGCGTTCCATCGAGCGGCCCACATGGCGCTGGCGTTCAGCGGACGTTTCGGGCTCGCCAGCGGCGCGTGCATCCGCAACCAGTTCGGCATCTGTATCGCGCTGATTCATTTCACTGCTCCCTGTGCGCGCGCGCCGGTCGCATCGGCGTCGTCGCCCTCGTCGTTGTCGCGTCGGTTGAACTCACTGGCAAGACCGCTCCAGCGGCGCGCAATCTCGCGATGCTCGATGCCGAACAGATCCATGATCCGGCCGACCGTGTGATCGACGATGTCGTCGACGGTTTGAGGGTGCGCATAGAACGCGGGCACCGGCGGCATCACGATCGCGCCCATTTCGGTGGCGAGCGTCATGTTGCGCAAGTGGGCGAGATTGAGCGGCGTTTCGCGCGCGACGAGCACGAGGCGACGGCGCTCCTTGAGCATCACGTCCGCGGCGCGCGTCAGCAGGTTGTCGGCGAAACCGTTGGCGACGCTCGCCAGCGTTTTCATCGAGCACGGCGCGATCACCATGCCCGCGGTGAGAAACGAACCGCTCGCCACCGTCGCGCCGATGTCGCGCACGTTGTGCACGACGTCGGCAAGGCCATCGAGGTCCCTACGCGTGAGACCGAGCTCCTGCGCAGCGGTAATGGCGCCCGACGGCGACACGATCAGATGCGTCTCGCGCGTGCCGAGCCGGCGCAAGGCCGCCAGCAGCCGCACGCCGATGACCGCCCCACTCGCACCCGAAATGCCGACGACGATCCGTTCACGCGTTTGCGTTGACTGCATGGCCGTGCCTCGCTCAGACCGCGTCGCGCAGCTGGCCGCTGTGCAGGTAGGCATCGAACGCCGCGTTGCTCGTGGCGACGAGCCGGTCGAGATCGACGCTGTCCTGCCCCGGAATCTGTACGCGTGTGAATACATGTGCCGGATAGACGACCGGGCGCGTCGCGTCGAGACCCATCTTGGCGCTGACACCCTGCATGTGCGGCGGCGCATCGTCGGGCTGGCCGACGGTCGTCGACGGATCGAGTGGCGAGCCCTGTGCGCCGGCCACAATCACAAGATCCCGATCCGCCTGGAAGCGCGTGGCGATCGCCCATTCGATTTCGGCGGGATCGTGCACGTCGACATCGGTATCGACGACGACCACCTGCTTGATGTCGTAGTGCGCGCCGAACGCGCACAAAATCACGTTTTTCGCTTCGCCTTCGCGCTTCTTGTCGAACTGGACCCACAGGTGATACCGGCACACGCCGCCCACCGACAACTCCACGTCTTTCACGCCCGGATGGCTGCGCTGCAGATGCGCCAGCAATGTCGCTTCGCGCGGAATGGCGCCGAGCAGCAGATGCTCCATTTCAGCCGGAATAATCGTGTGATAAATGGGCTGTTCGCGGTGTGTGACCGCCGTCACCTCGATCACCTCACGCGCTTCGCGCGCGCTGTAGTACTTCGGGAATTCGCCGAACGGACCTTCGGGCTCGCGCACCTTGGGCAGGATCCGGCCCTCGATCACGATTTCCGAAAACGCGGGCACACGCACGTCGTTCGTCACGCATTTCACGACCGGCAGCGGCGCGCCGTGCAAGGCACCGGCGATCTCCAGTTCGTCGTTGTCTATCGGGGAAATGGCCTGCGACGCCAGCATCGTCAACGGATCGACGCCGATCGCGATCGCCACGTCGAGCGCGTCGCCCGCCGCTTCCGCGGCCTGATAGAACGCCAGCAGATGACGCGGCAACATCAGGATCGCCATGCGGTCCGGGGCGTGCACCTGAATGCGGTTGATCGACACGTTCTGGATGCCGGTCCGCGGATTACGCGCAATCACGAGGCCCGCCGTGATGTAGGGACCGTTGTCGTGCTCGCTGTGTGTCGGGATCGGCAGCAATGCGTGCAGATCGATGCCCTGCGTGTGGACGACCTGCTGGCACGCGGCCTCTTCGCGTGGCAATTCGTGCCAGGCAACAGGATGGCCGGCCGCATCGCGAAAGCGTTCGAGCAGCGCGGCCTCGGGCACGCCCATCGCTTCGGCGATCCATGCGCGCTTCGACATGAAGCCGCTCACCACCGGAATGGCGTGGCCGCCGGGTTTGAGAAAGATGGCGGCCTGTTCGCCGTCGAGCCGTTTGGCGACTGCCGCGAGTTCGTGTTCGAGTGAAACCGGTTGATCGATCGTCGCGACGCGGCCCGAAGCCGACAGGCGTTCAAGCCAGTGGCGCAGCGTCGGCGCGGTGCTCTGCGGCGCCCATGAGGATTGAGGTGTGCCGCTGGCTGCGGCATCGCGTGAGTTCATTTACGTCTCCATCGGTGCTTGCCGTCGGGCGCCGGAACGAGTCTGTCGGGCGGACATGCAGCAAGTTGGAATGAAGCGTAGCGAGAACGGGCTATAACTTCTAATATTGTTTTTTGATGTCTTTTATCACTAGTTCTGATATCAGTGTTAGCCCCGATGACGCCCTTCGTGCGCTCGGTTATCAATAGGCAACGCTTCCGGCAAGGGTCTTTCTCAGCTATTCAGACAGTTACGCGGTGTGCGGTTGTCACCGGCTTTCGTGAGCGACCTGATGGACCGCGCAGCGGATATTAACTTTCGTGATGCACCCCGCGGCGCCCCCCTGGACGTCAAATGGACCTCGCATGGACCTGAAGCAGATCCAGTATTTCATCGCGCTGTTCGAGGACGGCTCCGTGACGCGCGCCGCCAAGCGCCTGAACATCGTGCAGCCGGCGCTCAGCATGCAGATCGCCAAGCTGGAGGAAGAACTGCATCAGCAACTGTTCGACCGCGGCGCGCACGGCATGGCGCCCACCGCCGCCGGACGGCTGATGTATCGCCTCTTTCTGCCGATCATCCGCGATCTCGCGCATGCGCGTCAGCAAATGGTTCAGCGCGACGAGATCGTGACGGGCCACGTGTCGATCGGGCTGATCGCATCGGTGACGGAAAGCGTGCTCGCCGATTCGCTGTCACGCTTTCACGCGCGCTATCCGCATGTCGAAGTCACCGTCGCCGACGGCTACACCGCGACCTTCATCGACTGGGTGTCGGGCGGCCAGCTCGATGCCGCGCTGATCAACAAGCCGCGCTCGCGCCTGTCGCTCGACTCGCAGCCGCTCCTCGACGAAGAGATGGTGCTCGTCACCAGCGCCGAACACGGCCCCGAACTGCCGCATGCGATCGAGTTCGCGCAACTGCCCGAACTCGAACTCGTCCTGCCCACCAAGCGCCACGGCCTGCGCGGCGTGCTCGATACGGCCGCGCAGCATGAGGACGTGCTGCTTGCGCCGCGCTTCGAAATCGATGTGTTGAGCACGATCGTGAAGCTCGTCGAAAGCACCCGCTTTGCGACGATCCTGCCGCGCATCGCGGTTGAGCGCGCAGTGCGTCGAGGGGCGTTGCGCGCCTATCCGATTCTCGCGCCGCGCATCGTACGCCATATCGTGCGCATCAGTCATCCGCGGCGGCCGTTGAGCGCTGCTGCCGAAGCGCTGATCACCATCATCGCCGACGAATTACGTGAAGTGTCGAGCGAATCGGCGCCGACCGATGGCGGCACGCACCGGTTACCCCCTGGCTTGTCATCCTCGAAGGAAGCCTCTGCATGAACGCATTTCACTGGATCGCTGGCGAATGGACCGGCACGCCCGCCGTCGACAGCATCGATCCCGCGACCGGCCTTGCGATTGGCCGCTTCACCACGGCGGCATCGCTGAAGCCGACGCCGCCCGCAGCCCGATACGCAGGAAACTGTAACGGTTCTGGTGCAAATAGGTAAGCGGGTTGAGAAGCTTCCTATAGGAAGGATTCCTTATCGAGCGAACAGGAACGCATTCCATACGGCGGGCTCAGCGGCATCCTTGAGGCCGAGCTTCGCGAGCTCGAACTGGCCCTTGCGAATGCGCTGCGTCAATTCGATACCTGAAATCGTGGTCGCGGCGCTCCTGAACCGTTTGAATCCAAGCATCACGTTCGTTCTTGACTTGATGTGGCGATGGTCCTGGTTGGGTAGCCGTACCGCATTGCTGCGGTACGGCCCCTAAGAGCCGTACGTGCGCCTTTAGGAGCATACGGCTCAAGCCTCTACAAAGGCGTCTGTCGACACCCGGTGGCACAACTCATTTTCAGGCGTATTGCGGAGTTCTACGGCAATTGAGATGGTGCACTCGAAAGTTCCAGCGCCAGCAGATGTAGCGCCTGCATGGCGCGGCATTTCATCACGGGGATGCCGAGCGGCCTCGTCTTGCCATTTTTCTTCAGAATAAAAACCCTCCGAAGCGGAAGGGGCGAGTAACCCCGCCTCTTCAACGACGCAATCGCGTTGGCCTTTGCCGCCGGTGTTTTCCACGTTACCTTGTCCACACCGGGAGTGTTCCTGCCTTTGTTTTCAGTCACCCGCCTGACGGCTAATGCACGGCCGCTGAACGAGTGGGTCAGCAGCCATTGCAGGGCTTTCACCCTGTTATGGCGACCGGCCTGTACCGCCTTCACCATACGCGACTGCAGCCTTCTTACCTGACGTTAAACATCGGCCCAATTGATGCCGTCCCACGTCACGCCAGAAGGTGCACACGCCCGTGTTGCTGCACTCATTTGCTTTCCTTCCGTATAGATGGTTCTGCAAACTCTGTTGGGTAGAACGCCTCACCCAGCGCAGGATTGTCGTGTGAGCCAGCGACAAACCCCGTTCGGCCATCATCTCGACCAGATCGCGTAGGCTGAGCTTGTAGCGCAGGTACCACCGAACACACAGAATGATGATCTCCCGATCAAAACGACGTCCATCGAACAACGCCTCCAGACTTTTCAGCTTGCTCATCGCCGGTCATCAGTTCGTTTTGCTCCGACAACTCTAACCGATTCTCCGACCGTATTTGCACCAGAACCATCATGGCTCCTTGCCTGCTATTTATTCCGCTCCTTCGCGCCCAGTACGACGGGTTGTCCCTTGCTCAGCCATTGCTCGCCTCGCCAACATGCCCAAAGTGTGCATCTCCTTTTCAACGTCTGGGGTCCACGGACGGCCATAGTTAAGCCGGATGTGACGGCGAAATTCGCGGCTGCATGAAAAGATTGCACCAGGTGCTATCGCAATTTCGTGCGCTTTCGCCATCTCGAACAACTGCACTGCCTCGACTCCTTCTGGAAGTTGCACCCATAGAAAGAATCCGCCATGCGGCCGGACCACGGATGTCCCCTGAGGGAAGTACCTGACGACGGCGGCCACCATCCGGGTCTGAAGGGACGCCAGTTCGCGACGCAGTTTGCGCAGAAGCCGGTCGTAGTCACCATGCTCAAGGTAGTCGGCAATTGCGCATTGCAGGGGCACAGACGCCGGGGCCATCGTCAGCCAACGCGCGTGCTCAATTCTCGCGGCGTATCGCCCCGCCGCTACCCAACCGAGGCGCAGTCCAGGCGCAAGGCTCTTCGAAAACGAACCGCAGTGCAGCACGAGGCCGTTAGAATCGAAGCGCTTCGCCGGATACGCGGGCGTCAAGCCAAAATGCAGTTCGCGGAATACGTCGTCCTCGATTAGCGGCACGCCATGTTTTGCCAGCAACCTCACGAGCGCCTCCTTCCGTTCATCGGAGAGCGTCGCGCCGGTAGGCTGGTGCAGCGTTGTCATAAACCAGCAAGCCCGTACCGGATGCTGCCGCAACGCCTCCGCTAATGCGCCGAGGTCGAGTCCACGGTGTGGATCGACAGGGATTTCCACGGCCTTCAGATGCAGGCGCTGAACCGCATCTTGCACAGCATGGAAAGCGGGCCGTTCTATTGCGATGGTGTCGCCAGGCCGCGTCAGAACCTGCAGACACAGTATCAGTGCATCGAGCGCGCCGCTCGTCACAACAACCTCATCGATTGGAACGGTAACACCTGTGACAATGTAGCGCAGGGCGATCTGGCGACGCAGATCTGCTTCCGCCTTTCCCGCCGACAAGGCATTCCGGGAACTCGCCATCCTCCGGGTTGCCGCAGTCAACGAGCGCGAGATCCTGCCAAACGGGAACAGCTGGGCACTTGGCTCCGAAGAGCCAAGCCCCGGATGCGCGCATCGACGTTGAGCCTTCATGAAGCGGATAACCAAGCTGTCGCCATCAGCCTCGTCAATACTTCGCTTTGAAACAATCGCCAGTGATTTCGTTAGCGCGGGCCGACTTGCAATGAAATAACCCGACCGAGGTCTTGCTACGATCAGGCCTCGTCGTTCGAGAGTGTAGTAAGCCTGGAAAACCGTTGAAGGGCTGACGCGGTACGAACTGCTCGCCTGGCGCACCGACGGGAGCCGCACGCCGGGCTCGAGCGTACCGTTCGCAATCAGTTTTTCGAACTTTGCCGCCAGTTGGAGATAGCGCTTCATTATTATGTCATGCTAATTAAGTAGAGTTGTCACGAGCTGCTCCGGTTGCGGGCGGAATGCCTCATTTAGAAATTTCGGACCCGCCAGCCGAGCACGGTTGCAGCTCCAGCCGGCTTTGAGGACGGGGCGTTGGCGGTCTGGAGAAATGCCTTCAGCTGGCTGGCGCCGAGTGCACGGCTGTAGAAGAAACCTTGACCGAATTCAGCCCGGCTTGCCCGCGCGATGCTGTGATGCGCCGCGTTCTCAATGCCTTCGACCACGACCACGGCGCCCATCTCATGCCCCATACTCGTCAATGCACTGACCTGTCTGGAGCGCTCATCGGGATCCATTCCCAGCACGTCCCTGTCAATCTTCACCATCTCAAAGGTCATGTCTGCAGGCAGTTCAAATCCGACGTCAGTGGGACGCACGCCCGACAGGGCAAAACGCATTCCTTTATCACGCGCCTGTGCCATCATCGCAATGAGACGTTTTCTGAACTTCCTCGCGCTGCCTGCCCCGATCTTCAGTATTAGCGGTGGAAGACCGAGGGAGCCAACGTCACCCAGGTCCGCGATGAACGCGGAACTTACCAGGTAAGATGCGGGAGCGGTAACGCCCAGGTAGAGCGATTTCGGAGCGCCGATTTCCCGCAGCTCCTGAGCAGCACGCGACAGGACGAATCGCGTCATCGGTCCGATCAAACTACTGTTCTCAATGAACTCCATATAGTGAGCCGAGCCCAGCGCGCCGTACTTCTGGTCGTCCCATCGCAACAACGCTTCGACGCCGACACACCTGGCCCGCCGCACGCCAACGACAGGTTGATACTCAACATGGAACCGGCCACGACGCAGCCCTGCACGCGCTGCACGCAGCAGGGACTTGTCGTAGCGAAACCAGCTTTTGAGGGCCCAACCGACAACAACGACCAGGACCACCACCAGGATCGGCCACAATATAAATCCAAATATGGTCCATACTGAGATACGCTGCGTAGCAGTGCTCGCCAAAGGCTGCACCGAGACGAGTGAGTCGGCGCCGATCGAAGGCGAGACCGCTCGCGTTTCACAACCCCTACCCAATGAGCAATCCGGGGTTGACATCGCTGGTGGTTCCGGCGACTGCTCCGCGCGGTCGACCCGCGACGCGGCAGCGGCCACTGCGTCAGAGGCCAGAAGGCCGTTTCGTTCTGCCGCCGCGGGGTCGCTGATTTGCCACCGCAGTTCCCTAAGCAGCGTCACAACGTTCGGCCCCGAACTGGCCGCCGCAGCATCGGTGCCGGTGGCCTCGCCACGCGTGTCGTCCAGCGAATCGCAAGTATTAACCAGTACAGGCATCGGGCCAGCAACCGGTCCGGCAAGGGCGGCGGGAATAGCGGGCAACTGCGCAATGGACGCGCAGACTGAGCCGAAGCGAATCGGGGGCGCTGGTGGACCAGCAAGCCAGTCCGTCAGTTGTTGCCAGACGTTGCGTTCAAACGTAAGACTGCGACTGGAACCAGTGTCGGCCGGACCTGCAACCGCGAGTGAGGTGCCTGCGCAGGTGACGAGTACGACTGCCATACCTCGTCTCCAGGCCCGACGGAGCGCGATGAACGCGCTGCATCTCATGGTTGATACCG
Source organism: Paraburkholderia sp. GAS448 (assembly GCF_050435685.1). Lineage (NCBI taxonomy): Bacteria > Pseudomonadati > Pseudomonadota > Betaproteobacteria > Burkholderiales > Burkholderiaceae > Paraburkholderia > Paraburkholderia sp. GAS448. The sequence goes on along the minus strand of NZ_JBNDKT010000032.1, from coordinate 15,110 downwards.
GGAACCCAAATGCCATTGATTTATCGTTAAAAGATTCGGCTTAAAAATCGCTATCGATTGGCCCGCTACGCGTAGGCGAAACATCGAAAGAAGTGGAAACTGTCTGCGCCGCACTTTGCCAGCGTGTGCGCGTCCGCAATAGACGCAGATTGCAAAAGAAAGGCCGTATCAGATTGATAAGTGGCATTCTTCTAACGTTGAGTGTGTGCGCTACCAGGGCGGGTGCGACGCCCGCAACGGTGTTATCTGTGAGGAGTACAGGTTGAAACGGTACGAGCGGCTAGCCGACCAACTCAGTGAGCTCATCAAGCGCGGTGATCTGCCACCCGGCGCGCGTATCCCTTCGGTTCGCGCGGCGTGCAAGGCTTGGGGCGTCAGCCCCGCGACGGTATTTCGTGCCTACTACCTGCTCGAAAATCGGGGCATGATCAAGGCGCGCCCGCGTTCAGGCTATTTCGTGTCGCCGACTTCCAGAGAATTACTGCGGCAAAGGCCCGGGTCCTCGCTGGGTACCGACCCGAAGACCGTCAATATCAGCGACCTTGTCTTTGAGGTCCTCAAGACGATCAGGCAGCCCGAGACTGTCCCACTTGGTTCAGCGTTCCTGAGCCCTGCGCTGTTTCCGATGGCGCGCGTCGGAAAGTCGTGCGCGACTGTCAATCGTTCAACGGACCTGGCCAGCATGGTTGACGGACTGCCGCCGGGGTACGAAGGATTGCGCCGGCAGATTTCGTTGCGTTACCTGATGGCGGGGATGACGGTGCCCGTCGACGAGATAATCATAACGAGCGGTGCACTCGAAGCCCTGACGCTAAGCGCCCAGTTGCTCGCCGCTCCAGGCGATGTGATCGTGATCGAAAAGCCGACGTTCTATGCAGCGCTGCAGGCTATCGAGCGACTGAGGCTGAACGTAGTGGAGATTCCTGTTGACCCGGTGGAGGGTCATGATCTGGATGCGCTCGCGCGGGCGCTGCAGCAACATCCGGTTCGCGCCTGCTGGTTCATGACCTCGTTCCACAATCCGACCGGGGTGACGCTGGACGATTCCAGGAAGCAGGCGCTGGTTGATCTGCTCGCCAGACACGACGTGCCGCTCATCGAGGATGACGTCTACAACGAGCTGCATTTTGGCCCGGACCCGGTGCGTCCGGCCAAATTCTTCGACCGGAAAGGTCTTGTCATCCATTGTGGATCGTTCGCGAAGTGCCTTGCGCCCGGATATCGTATCGGCTGGGCGGCAGCCGGAAGGTTCGCGGGCGGGCTGGAACGTGCAAAATGGATGACCACGCTATCGGCCAGCATGCCGGCGCAGCGCGCAATCGCCGACTATCTGGAGCACGGCGGCTATGAACGTTTCCTGCACAAACTACGTCGCGAATTGGCCCATCAGCAATCGCAGATGCTCGACGCGATTAGCCGGTACTTCCCGGCCAATACGATGGCGACGAGGTCTGACGGCGGTTACTTCACATGGGTGGCGCTACCGGATCACGCAGACTCGATACACCTCTTCCAGGCTGCGCTCAGCAGTGGCATCAGCGTCGCGCCCGGACCTATCTTCTCTGCGGACGGCGCCTTTCGACACCGTGTGCGTCTGAACTATGGATACCCGTGGTCGGCGCAGCTCGATAAAGCGGTCGCGACGCTAGGCGCCCTGTGCGCTGATGAATCGCGTTGCGGCGCAAAGCTGGCCGGTCCGGTTCAGCCGGGATGACACGGGCGTCGATCTCAACCGTGCATCCCGGCCGGTGAATCGTGAAGCTCGTGCACGACAATACGCGCCTTGCCCGCTACTTTCGCACGATACATTGCGGCATCAGCCGCGCGTAACAGGGCTTCGCCACTCAATGACGCTGCCTGGTCGCGCGGCAGCATGCCGATACTCGCCGATAACTGGACGACCTTCGCCCCGAACCTTATGGGCTGGCTCAGTGTCAGCAGGATTGCGCGTGCAATTTTCTCCAGTGCAGCACGATCGATTGCAGGGCCGGTCAGCAGCACCGTGAACTCATCCCCGGCATGGCGCGCAACCAGATCCCCGCCACGCACGCAGCGGCTGATCCGGTGCGCGGCTTCAACAAGTACTTCGTCGCCGCACTGATGCCCGTATGTATCGTTGACAGCCTTGAAGCCGTCCAGGTCGATAAACAGGTAGTACCCGTCAGCCGACTGATCGTGGACCCGACGCGGCACCAGCACACCACGCAGGACACGTTGACTCCCGTTAAGCGTCGCTCCGACCTCGTACTCGACCCTTTCGCCGTTGAGCACGCGTTGGACGTACGGCTCGATGGCAGCAACATAGTCAGCGTCGAGAACCTCATGGGTGAGCCGTCCCGCGATCTCCTCCGGGTCCAACCCGAGCCACTCGCGATAGGTTGAGTTGGCAAACCGGAAACGTCGCTCACCGTCGACGTAAGCGACCAGCACCGGCAGATTGTCAGCGATGGCGCGCAAATCTACGCGCGTGGCTCCCAATTGTCGCTCGGCGGTCGTCAACTGCTCATGTGCCCTGCGCAGAACTTCCGAGGCCTCATGGGCTGCCCGATGCAACGCAGCCTCCCGCGCATCGCGCGCGGTTTTTTCCCGTTGCTCCGCCTGGGTATCGTGAATGACAAACACCGCCGCGCGACGCCGCGTTGTGAGTCACTCGAGCGTGAACCTGACTCCGAATCGACGTCCGATTTCTGCGCATGCCTGTACACGGATTTTGTGCGGATGGTGCCCGAATGCGATAGCCAAATGGATTGGCGAACGGCCTTATACCTTTAGCCCAACAGGCACTAGACTTCAATCATCTGTAGCGTGATCTCCGCACGAGACTTTCGGGCGACGTGACTCCATGTCGACGTTCGCCACTCATGGAGGGCAAGCCCATGTCGAAGTCCATTCAAACGGCCGAACAGATTCGCGACGAAACACAACGGCGCGTCGAGCAGCTTTCAGCCAACGTCCCCCACCATCTGCGAGTCCGCGTGCCGCTGCCCGAGCGGCATCCGCCCGATGCCTCCGGCCGGAACTGGGACATGCTCGCGCTCAATGAGAGCGGCGCCGACTATCTTCGACAGGTCAGGCGTGTCATCGAGGACATGCGTACGGAGTTCGTTCTGCCGGATTGAGACGAACGTGCGCTGGCCAGTGCGTTCAATAAATCGAGGCGGCGTCGCGGCAGACGTCGGACACCGTATGCAGACACACACGCTTGCGTGGCGAGGCTACGAGATCGCGGTGCAACCGGAGCAGAACGAATTCGGCGCATGGCGCGCGAAGGTCAGCGTACGCAAGGCTTCGGATGTGTTGACCGAGTTTCGTCCCGAGACCGTGCAGCCGGAATGGTTAACCGAGGCCGAAGCCATGCGTGACGGCTTCGAATGGGGCCGCCGCTTCATCCGGCAAAAGATCGAAGCGCCGGCGGATTCCCTTGACGGTTGACCACACGCATGACCGAACACAGACTTGGGCGAGGCACACATGGTCAAGATCTATGGACGCATGCGGTCGGCGGAAGGCTATGCGATCCGCGATTTCCTGCATCGTTGCGACATTCCCTTCGAGTGGATCGAACTCAGCAGCGATGAAGAGGCGGCGAAGCTGGCACACGTGCAGCACCTTCGCGACTCGCGCCTGCCGGTATGCGAGTTTCACGACGGCACGCGACTCGAATGTCCGACCATCCGGCAGATCACCGAAAAGCTCGGCTGGTTCCGCAGCCCGTCACGTTCGGAATACGATCTCGCGATCTATGGCGCCGGGCCGGCCGGTCTGAGCGCCGCGGTCTACGGTGCATCCGAGGGATTGCGCACCGTGCTGGTGGAGCGCTGGGCCGTTGGTGGGCAGGCCGGCAGCACTTCGAAGATCGAGAACTACCTGGGGTTTCCGGGCGGTGTCAGCGGTACGGAGCTCGCCGAGCGGGCCCGCGCTCAGGCAGTCCGGTTCGGCGCGGAAATCCTGCTGGCCCGTGCCGGCGTACGCGCGGATTTCTCGACGGGCAACGGTATCGTCTATCTGGAAGACGGTTCGCGGATCACGGCACGCACGTCGGTGTGCGCGACAGGTGTCGCGTACCGGCTGCTCGAATTGCCAGACGAAGCGCGCTTCAGCGGTGCAGGTGTGTACTACGGCGCGGGTGCGAGCGAGGCGTCGCTGGTCCGCGGCGAACACGTATACATCGTGGGTGGCGGCAATTCGGCGGGGCAGGCCGCGATGCATTTTTCCCAGTACTGCAATCACGTCACGATGGTGGTGCGCGACACGTCGCTGAAAAGCACACTGTCGCAGTACCTGATCGACCGTATTTCATCCGCGTCGAACATCGAGGTGCTGACCTGCACAACCGTTACCGCATTGCACGGCGACGACGTGCTACGCGAAATCACGCTGACCGATCGCCGCAGCGGCGAAGCGCGACGCGTGAAGACGAACTGGCTCTTCGTTTGCATCGGCGGCCTGCCGCAGACCGATTGGGCCAAAGAAGTGGGCGTGGCTCGCGATGAAGCCAGCTATCTCGTGACGGGCCCTGACCTGCACGACACGGACCGGAAGCTGCAGTGGCCGCTGGATCGCGAGCCGCTGTATCTGGAAACCAGCCTGCCCGGCGTGTTCGCCGCCGGCGATGTCCGCCACGGCTCGATCAAACGCGTGGCGGCCGCCGTCGGCGAAGGAGCCACGGCGGTGGCGCTCGTGCACCGCTATCTGAGCGGCGCATGATGTGCTTCATGTGCCTCACATGAGTGAGGCGCCGTCCGCTTTCTCTGTCGCAATCTCGTCACCAGGAGCTGACCATGACTCCCACCTGCACGCATCTGGATGGAATCCGCGTATTACAGACCACGAAGCACTATTGCGAGGACTGCGTGAAACTCGGCCACTCCTGGGCGCATCTGCGGCTCTGCATGTCGTGCGGTCATGTAGCTTGTTGCGACTCGTCGCCCGATCGCCATGCGAGCGCGCATTATCACGTGACCGGCCACCCACTGGTGCGTTCCATCGAACCGGGCGAATCGTGGATCTGGTGCTATCGCGACGAGATGATCGCGGGAGAAGTGGCACTGTAAACGGGTACAACCGGCGGCGTTGATTCCACCGGTCGCACCCGTCGTTTCCGAGCCTCAGGCCGAGGTTTCGGCGGCTTTCCTGGCTTCTTCACCGGTCGATTCCGGCGCCCCCAGCTTCTTCACACGTACGGCCTTTTCGCCGGCATCCCAGCGGATTTCGACGGCATCGCCGCTGCGCACATCGCCTCGTAACAGCGAGTCGGCGAGTTCCGATTCCACTTCCAGACGGATCTTGCGCTTCAACATCCGCGCGCCGAACTCGGGATCGTATCCAACCGTGGCCAGATGATCACGCAGTGCATCGTCGAACGACAGCTCGATATTCTGCGCGGCCGCCGTGCGCTTCACGCGCTGAAGCTGCAGGTCGACGATCCGGCGGATCTGCTCCTTGCCGAGCGCATGGAACACAACCACTTCATCGACACGGTTCAGGAACTCCGGCTTGAAGTGATGCCGCAGGATTTCCATCAGCCGGTCGCGCAGCGCGGGATAGTCGAGCTGTTTCGAATCGGCCTTCATGTTGTCCTGAATCATCTGCGAGCCGATGTTGCTGGTGGCGATGATCACGGTGTTGGTGAAATCCACGAGCCGTCCCTTGCCGTCCGTCAGACGTCCTTCGTCGAATAGTTGCAGCAGGATGTTGTGCACTTCGGAATGCGCCTTCTCGATCTCGTCGAGCAGCACGACGCTGTATGGGTGGCGCCGCACGCGCTCGGTCAGTTGGCCGCCTTCTTCGTAGCCGACATAGCCGGGAGGCGCGCCGACGAGACGGGCCACCGTATGGCGTTCCGAGTATTCGCTCATGTCGATGCGCACGAGCGCGTTCTCGTCGCCGAACACCGCGGCGGCGAGCGCCTTCGCGAGTTCGGTCTTGCCAACGCCTGTCGGTCCGAGAAAGAGGAAGCTGGCGATCGGCTTGCCAGCTTCCGTCAATCCCGCGCGTGAAAGTCGCACGGCCTTTGATACGGCCGTTACGGCTTCGTCCTGGCCGACAACGCGTTCCCTCAAACGGTCTTCCAGACGCAGCAGCTTTTCGCGATCCTCGGCCGTGAGTTCGGACACCGGCACGCCGGTCAACGAGGATACTATCTGCGCGATGTCTTCCGCCCCGACTTCCTGCGAACTGGTGCCGCGTTCCTTCTTCCAGGCCTCGGTCGACTCGTTCAGACGCGCTTGCTCGGCCGTGATTTTCTCCTGCAGTTCCTTCGCCTTGTCGAACTGTTTGGCCGCGCTCGCCGAGTCCTGCTCCTGACGCAGACGACGGATAGTGGCCTCGATACCGTGCAGAGCCTGCGGTCGCGAGTTCGACGAAATGCGCACGCGTGCCGCGGCCTGGTCGAGCAGGTCGATGGCCTTGTCAGGCAGGAAGCGGGCGGCAATATAGCGATCCGACAGCTTCGCCGCGGCCGTGATCGCCTCTTCGGTGATCTTCACCTTGTGATGCGCCTCGAGCCGGTCGCGCAGGCCGCGCAGGATATCGATCGTTTCCTCGACGCTCGGCTCGGGCACCATCACTGGCTGGAAGCGCCGTTCGAGCGCCGAATCCTTTTCGATGTACTTCTGGTATTCATTGAGCGTGGTTGCGCCGATCAGATGCAGTTCGCCGCGCGCAAGCGCCGGCTTGAACACGTTGCCGATATCGAGCCCGCCTTCGCCGCCGCCCTGGCCCGCACCGACGATCGTATGGAGCTCGTCGATGAAGACGATCAGCCGGTCCTGGTTCGCGACGATTTCGTCGAGCACCTGCTTGACGCGCTCTTCGAATTCGCCCCGATACTTCGCGCCCGCCACCACGCTGTTGATGTTCAGCTCGACCACGCGCTTGCCGCGCAGCACTTCAGGGATCTGGTCCTGCGCGATGCGTTGCGCCAGACCTTCGACGATCGCCGTCTTGCCGACGCCCGGCTCGCCGATCAGTACCGGGTTGTTCTTGCGGCGCCGCGCGAGCACTTCGATGGTGGTTTCGATTTCCTTGTCGCGGCCGATCACCGGATCGAGCTTGCCGCGCTTTGCCAGCTCGCTCAGATCGCGCGCGTATTTATCGAGCGTCGGGGTGGAGGAGCGGCCTTCGACGCTGCCGTCTTCCGCGCCCTGGCCCACCACCTTCACTGCTTTCTGACGCAGCGATTGCGACGTCAGCCCGAGTTTGCGCAGCAGCTCGCCGGCGAAACCGTCTCCTTCCTCGACGAGACCGATCAGGATGTGTTCCGGGCCGACATAGCTGTGGTCGAGCTCGCGCGACGCCACGAGTGCATTTTCGAGCGCGCTCTTTGCGCGTGGCGAAACGCCGATGCGGGGCTCCTCGCCATCGGTTTTGGCCGTACCGCGCGGCGCGTCCTGGTCGATGGTGCGTTTGATATCGTCGGCATCGAGCTTGAACTCGCGCAGGATTTCGTTGACCACGTTGTTATCGGCGAGCGCGAGCAGCAGATGTTCCGTGTCGACCTCGTTCTTGCCGAACTCGACAGCTTTCTGCGCGGCCGCCTGCAGCCGGTCGAGCCCGCTTTCGCTCAGAAAGCTTTGCAGGTCGACGGCCTCGCGTGCACGCCTGCGTCGGCGAGGGCGCGCACCGCCGCTGTCGGGGCCGCCCGCTGCTTCAGACGGAGGACCGGATGACCCGGCCGAAGCCGACGCGCGGCCAGGCGCGGAACGCCCGGCCCGCTCCCAGTCCGTGCCGCCGTTTTCGAATGGCGACCATCCCTCGTCGAACAGGCGCTCGAACAGCCCGCCGTGGAAAAGCGACTCGAGCGGCGACAGGCTGCGCTGATGGCGTGCCATGAACTCCATGTGATGTTCGTCGCAAAGCATTAACTGGCGGCGCTGGCCGTTCTCGGTGATCGTAATCTGTGTAGTCGCCGGTTTGCCGCAAACACTGCATTTGGCCATGATGTTCCTCTTCAGGTTCTGCCCACGCGCTGTGCGTTGCGATGTGGGCGACTGGGCTGTCCATATCCTGGATATTTCTGCCTCGCCGACGCACTGCTTCACGATCTCTCGCGGCGAGACCTCGCGGGTCACCTGATCTCGATCTGCTTTGCGGTCTGTTTTGTCTCGCCCGCTTTGGGCACGCGTATGGTCAGCACGCCGTTGTCGAAGCGCGTGTCGACACGATCGAGGTCGACACCGGACCGCAACGGAATCGCCCGCTGAAATTGCCCGAACGCGCGTTCCACGCGGTAACAGCCTTTTTCTTCGCCCTTAGACTCGATCTGCTTGTTGCCGCTCAGCACCAGCATGTCATTGATCACTTCGAGCTTCACGTCGTCGCGGCTCAGGCCCGGCAGTTCGGCTAGGATACGCAAGGCGTCGCCGTCGTCGACCACGTCGAATGCGCGGCTGAAACCAGCTGGGATTGAAATCGCCGAACCACTGTTCCAGCGGCCCAGGCCGCCGAACGGATCCCGGATCAGATCGGTGAGCAGATGTAGCAAGGCACCGCTGAAAATGGCGTACGCACCGATCATCCAAACAAGTGCAAGCGCGCCAGCGCCGGGCCACGCGATCACGAGCACGCCGAATACCAGCGAAATAGTGCCGGTTGCGTACAGCGACCGGGCGCGGCGCAGGCGACCACGCGACCGGGTGACGGTAACGAGATCGAACACGCCTGCCGCGATGGCGTTGACGCGCCTCACAATGACGAGCACTAGGGCGGTGACGGCCGGCAGGAAGATCGCAATCACACCGGCGACGACGCTGAACAATCCCAGCAGCTGTGGCGCCCACCAGCCCCATCTGTCATGACCATGACGGATGGCCCCGCTGATTGCGCTGATGCCGCTGATAGTCGCGTAGGCCACGTACAGCGCGACTAGAAAGGCAATCATAAGACCAGATAGAGCTAACGCCAGCATCCACCACGCGTGTCCGAGCAGATCGTGCATCGTAAGGCCTCGCGTAGCAATGAACTGTATTCGCCTCTGGCGGAGCCATTGAAGCCATGCATTCAACCCTACGCGTCGACAGAAGCGACTTCTTTCTCATTCCTGCGAAGACTTGTCGGGATTCTGCAATCCTGGCGTGCGCCTCCCGGATGCCGGCAATTCGCTTCGCGCGGCAAGGCGGAATGCGCGGGGAGTCATTCCCGTGTAGCGATGAAATACTTCGGTAAATGCTGCTGGGTCTGGAAACCCATGCGGGCCGCAACGTCAACGAGCGGCACCCGGCTCGAAGACAGCATCGATTTGGCGAGCGTCAGCCCCTCCGTCGTCAGATGAAAATGAGTGGGGAACCGGCGGCTTTCTTGAATGTACACGCGAAGTGCGACGGACTCGTATGCACCAGCGCGGCGAGATGCTCAACCTGAATGTTCTCGGCAATATGTTCGCTGATGTGGATGTTGATGCGCATCAGTATATGCTGGTCGATCAGTATTTCGGGATCGCTCGCATGAGCGCTGCGGCTGTAATGGTACGAGACATGCGAGGCAATGACGTCGGCGAAGTCCTCGAGGCAGCCGACTTCCACGGCGGCGGTTTGCGAGACCGAAATGAGCGTGTCGGTCGCCGCGCGCAGGAACGGATCCCAAGCCTGGAACCATAGTGGCAACTCACGGGCCGTCGATCCGAAAACCCTGTCGCGATTTGCTTTTGAGCGTGTGCGAATCGATCGTGACGACGAGCCCTTGCGGACCGTCCCCTGGGCGCGGCTAATTGTGCGGTGGCTGAAACGAAAGGCGGTACGCGGTACACTAACGGTGGCGTGGTTACATTTGCCGGTTGCGTCACGGCTGCTTGCTTCTACGGCTGTCCTGTCGGCCGGTACCAGCAGGTAGATGTCGGGACGTATGCCAGCCGACCGGTCGACGCACTCAGCGTTTTTTCCACTCCTACTCCAAGCTGAGTACGTGTTTTGTGACAGCCCGTGCCCCTGCCCCGCGAATAGAAAAATGGCGCATTCGCCAATCCCGGACGGTGTGCGCAGGCGGCGTGACTTATAACGTTCGACAATGACGTCCGCCCGTTGCGTTTTCAAGCAGCTATCTGCAAAGAAACAGCATGAACCCGAAAGACCGTGGCGCATGAGCTGCCACATCGTCAACTGACCTTCGCGCGACGCATGTGCAATCCGCACCCGCTGTGTGCGCGCGGCGTATCGGCGGCCGCCCGGGAGCCAAATCATGGACAGAAAGAAAAGCTGGCTGCGCAGGGATTTCGATGCGCTGCGTCTGCAGTGGGACGTACTCACCTTTTATGAACGCTTCGAACAGCTTGTCGCGCATGTGCTGAGCCTGGTGATCTCCGTCATCATTCTCGTGTCGCTTTGGCAATTGATCCACGCGGTTACTGCATTGCTGGTTTCGGACGCGCTGAACCCGCTCGATCACGCAGTGTTTCAAACGGTCTTCGGCATGGTCATGACGTTGTTGATCGCAATGGAATTCAAACATTCGATTACGCGCGTGATGGCGCGGCGCGATCATATCGTTCAGGTCAAGACGGTGGTTCTCGTTGCGCTGCTTGCCATCGCCCGCAAATTCATCATTCTCGATCCGGCCAGCGCACCCGCGCAGATCGCGGCGCTTGCGTTTGCGCTGGTGGCGCTGGGGAGCGTCTACTGGCTGATGCGGCAGCGGGACGATCCGGTCGACGCGACCACGGCGGCGGACGCCGAACTCGACCGGACTATGTATGCACAGCGGCAGCAGGAAACACGATCCAGCGAAGGTGCGCAGCGGGGCGATTGACTCGGGCTGCCGCGCGATGACAGCGAAATCGCCGCTTTAGCGAACGTCGTCGACGGCCACGCGAGACCCGGATCCCGCTTCCGGTTCGACCTTCGACACGAAGGTTTCGAGCGCGAGGCCCTTCGCTACGATTTCCCATACCGGTATCCCTGCGCGAGGTCGATTCCCGAACGCTGTACCACATCGTGTCCTGCAGCGCTCTCACGAACGTCTCCCGCATACATCTCTATGACAACTTCGGCCACCTCGACAACCGCGCTGGAAGAGAGCCAGTCATGTGTCTTCGAGTCGATGAGAGCCCAGCGCACATGCGTGACACGGCCAGTTGCAGGGTTAATCCGGACGCCGTCCATGCAAACGTAGCCATATCTACCTCCATCATCCTGACAAAAGTATTTCAACATTATGCGCTGCTCCCGCAAGACACGGCGGGGCGCACCGGGGAAGCGAGCGGGCTTCGGCCTTCGTTGCCGGGACCGATCGTAGATCGTACGTGTCGGTTGTACGTGAACGCCCTCACAAGCCCGTCGACGCTTGTTACATCCTCCATAGCCCTCCAGTTACGCACGCAGTTCTTCCCAGCTCCTGCCAGACGTGTAATCTTGTTCTGATCAACTCGCGGGGCCAGTATCTGGTTCGAGAAACTCTTGTCGCTCTGGTTTAATCGCCAGCGCGGGAGTCCGGGGTCGTCGTTTTGCTCGCAACTTCGCCAAATTAGTCAGCTACCGACGTTATGGTGGGCAAGCCGGTATGCGCGCGGCGTCACACCGGTATATCGATGAAACACTTCGGTGAAATGCTGCTGAGTCTGAAACCCCGCGCGCGCGCCAACGTCAACCAAGGGAAGGGTCTCCTGGCACAACATCGTCCTGGCAAATTTCACTCGTTCGAGTGTCACGTACAGATGGGGCGGGTTGCCTGTCACCGTTTTGAAAGCGCGTGCAAAGTTTGAAGTACCCATGTGCACCAGCACTGCGAGTTGCTCGACCAAAATGGTTTCGGCTATGTGCTCATGAACGAAGGCTTGAACGCGAGTCAGCATTTGACGCGTAAGAGGCGTGTCCGGCTCGGCCGCACCAGCACAGTGCCCGTAGTGGAGAGCGATGTGCACCGAGATGACATCGGCGAAAGCGTTGGCGCAGGCAGCGTCGATGAGCTCCGCATGATGCAAAGCGCCCAATGTGTCCACGGCCTCACGCAGGAACGGATCCCAAAACCTAGACCATGTCGGGACCGCGACAAACGCTTCTTGCGAGACTTGCCCAAGTACGCCCCTTTTGAGTGCGATAACCCATCCCTTGGGATCGTTGTCAGCGATCGTGGCCAACTGCGCCCCAGCCGGAATAACTGCAACAAATGGTGCACTTATCAGGATGGAGTGACTCATTCCGAAGTCGTCGCAACCCGCAGCCTGCACGACGGTGCTACCTGTCGGTATCACGAGCCCGAGTTCCTGCACTGGATTCAGCCCGCCATTGGTGAAAGCAACGTTCATCGGTTGGCAGCGTAACCCGTGATCCCGGGTCGATGTTGTTTGCTTCATGACAAGCAGAAGTCTCCTCGTTGCCTCGTCGAATACTTAAGCTTACGTCGAATTCAAGACTGCTTAAGGCAAGTTCGTCATATGGGCAGATGCGGCTGGCCGAAAGATCGTCGCTCACCATCGCGGCAATCCGGAGGAATAGTCCCATCGCCGGGGCCGTGAGAAATTGCAGCCCGCGATTGTTCGCGCCGACGCTGGACACGGTCCACATCAGACCAAGGATGATCCGTCCGGCGGTCTCGCCGCATGAAGTTGTTTCCGGACACTTTCCCGTCGTGGTAAGGCACAGGTCAACCACGATGACAAAAGCTTGGATTCGACCGCGCGGGCCGGCCATATCCTGGGCGCTGAAGTACCGGGGTCAGACACTGCTCGCCATGGTGTTGCCGGCCTTTTCGGCAAACTCGGCCAGCTTGAGGTTCATTGCCTTTCCTCTTCCATAGTGTTCTCCAGCAGCCTGGCTGCTTGCCGAACGCGCACGAGCTGCCATAGGCGCAGAAGAAGCAGTTCAGGCGGCAGCCGGTTCAGACTATGGACCCGCTCGGATCCATGCTACGCCTCACCGTTGATTGCCGGCCAGACCTGCCAGCTTCCTGACGTTGACCATTGCTGCCGCCGAAACCGCACCGCTAAAGCTTCGTTTTTCATTGCCGAAAACATCGGTTGGAAAACAAAAAGCGCATCAAGTTTGGCCCGGATCACACGATGTGGAATGAGGCCCGCGCGCTTGAGCTCAGCGTTACTGCAAGAGCGACGGTGCTACCAGCACCACGAAGAACAGCAAAGGTGCGTTCACCGCGACGTTTGCGTTCGACGGGTCCGTGCGTGCTGACGGCGGCGGGGGGCTCGGTCGTGATTTACTCGTTGGACGGCTCGTCCAGGCACGTACAACCCGACTTCGTTGATGGGGTTGCTGCTGAGTTATATCGCTGGGCAACTCGGGACGACGCTCGATGGGCTATTAGCCGGGATTCAAAGCAACACATCGTTCCAGAAGGCATTGTGCAAGCTGACGCTTACGCCGGGTATCACGCAGCATTTGAAAGCGGTCAGGTTTGTGAAGCGGCATGTCATGCGCAGGCGCGTCCGCGATCTGGGAACATTGATCGGGCCTGGCTTGGGTAAGGCGATCGCGCTCGAATCGAGCCTCTCGATGATCGCGATCCCGACCACGTATGCAGGCTCAGAGATGACACCGATCTATGGCGACCGGGGACGGTCTGAATCGTACGGGGCGCGACCTGCATGTGTTGCCGAAGACGGTCATCTACCACCCCGAGCTGTCACGTGAGTTGCCACCCGGCTTGTCGTTCGTGAGCGGCGTCAATGTCATTGCGCATGCGGCGGAGAGGTTGTACGCCAATGATGGCAATCCAATCATGTCGCTGATGGCTGAAGACAGAATTCGTGCGTTGGCGACCGGACTGCGCGGCGTCAAGAACGAGCCCCAAAGCCTGGTAGCGCGCAGCGGTTGCCTCTACGGTGCTTGGCTATGCGGCTGTGTGCTGGGGCACGTGGAAATGGAGCTGCATCACGAGCTTTATGATGCTCTTGGCGGAAGCTTCGACCTGCCGCATGCGCAAACGCACGCGATCATATTGCCTCACTGGCATACAACAGCGCGGCGCTGCCTGCGGCCATGACACGAATCTGCCACGCGCCCGGCGGCGAAAGCGCTGCACATGGTGTCTTCGAGCTTGGACTTGGGTTCGGCGTTCCATCTCGCTTGCGCGAAACTGGCATGCAGGAATCTGCCCTCGATAAACCATGCGAAATGACCCTGTCGAATCCCTATCGGAATCCCAGACCTATCGAACGTGAACCGCTTCAGGCGTTACTTCAGAACGCCTGGAACGGAAAGCCGCCCCGCACCTGCGGGTCGAAAGCTTGGGCAGAAGGCCTGTTTGCCACGTGACCAACCGGGTGCCTTTCACGCTGCAGCGGGGCTGCACGCGCATTACCGCATGTACGCCGCTGCAACGCCCACCGATCGCGGCGATCGCAAGGGAATCACTGCGGTTTTCAGGCTAAAGGGGTCACCTGAGCGGCGTTTGACGCTCAAGCAGTTTGCTCCCCTCGACGCTAAACTTGTAGTGAGCAGCCTGGTGCTCGCCGAACACGACGTTACCTGGAAACCTTAGCGGGGATGCCGATGATTTCACACGTGCAATTGCTTGAGGCGATCTTGCGCATGGTCGCGGCAGTGCTGGTGGGTTGTATCGTCGGGCTCGATCGAAACCTGCATGGCAAGCCAACCGGCGTCAAGACGCTAGGCCTCGTTGCGCTCGGCTCCTGTCTCGTCACGATGGCCGGCATGTCCTTCGAACTGCACGGTTTCACCGACGGCAGCGACGCCGGCCGTGCGATTCAGGGCGTCATTACGGGCATCGGTTTTCTCGGCGCCGGGGTGATCCTGCAAAACCGCGCCACCGGCAGGATCAGCGGCTTGACGACGGCGGCTTCGATCTGGGTCACCGCCGCGCTCGGCATTGTGTGCGGCATCGGCGCATGGCAGATTGCGGGTATTGCCACCGCCCTGCTCCTGCTGCTGCTCTCGGTGGGCGGCAGCATTGAACGTGCGTTGCACCGGCGCTGGTTAAGAAAGTCGCCTGAAGAGCAGGCGGCGGCCATGCGGCACGACGAATAGTCACGCGGGGGCGCACTAATCGGCGCACTGCCCATGGAACGAATGTGCCGCGCGTCAAATGCATCGATCGCGGACGATGCGAGACATACTGACGAGTGCATCAAATAGTGCCCTATTCCTTAGGCGGCGTAGCGAACATGCTTTTCCTGGAACAGATTGCGAATCACGTGAGGCTCCTTC
>NZ_JBNDKT010000031.1:0-97852 GCF_050435685.1 Paraburkholderia sp. GAS448 | reverse complement strand
GACCGTGAAACGACTCCACGCCGATGATAGTGCGGATTGCCCGTGTGAAAGTAGGTAATCGTCAGGCTCCCCTGCAGCATCGGAAACCCCACCCCACAAAGGTGGGGTTTCTGCGTTTACGCCGCTTCCCAGGCAGCAATGCATGCAGCGTCGCAATGAGCGTGGGATCGTGCACAAGACCGCCGGGTACGATGACCGCATTCCTCGCTAAAACCGGCCCACCCGGAATGGAGATGGATCGACAGTCAGATCCGAGCCAGTCATCATCTCCGCAATCATGCGCCCCGTGATCGGACCAAGCGTGAGACCGTGGTGCGCGTGGCCAAAGGCAAACCAGAGGTCCTTATGACGCACTGCCGGCCCGATAATCGGCATCATGTCGGGCGTACACGGACGGCAGCCCATCCACGGCTCGTCGTCGATGCGTGCGCCGAGCGGGAACAGCTTGCGTGCGATCGGTTCGACCGCTGTGAGCTGGTCGGGCGTCCTGGGCGCGTCCCGATGCCCGAATTCGACGCCGGTTGTGAGCCGGATGCCGCGCGCCATTGGCATGATCAGATAACCGTTCTCGATATCCAGTACCGGATGGTTCAGGCGTGCGTCGCCGTCGGCCGCGTAGTGCATGTGATAGCCGCGTTTCACCGCGAGCGGTAGCCGGTAGCCGAGTCTCGTGCTGAGCAGATCCGACCACGGTCCCATCGCCACCACCGCAGAGCGCGCTTCGATTCGACCATGATCGGTGTTCACGGTCCACCCGGGCTCGAGCGACGTCGCGTCGCCGGGCAGAATGCGTCCACCGAGCCTCTCGAAATAGCTCGCGTACGCGCAGACGAGCGCATTCGGATCGCTGACCGAATCTGACGCCGTATAGCGCAATGCGCCGAGCAGAGACGGACTCAGGCTCGGCTCGACCTGCCTCAATTGCGCGGCGTCGAGCGACTCGAACGTGACGCCGAACTCATCGTTCCAGCGCTGCGCAGTACGTGTTTCCTGGTCCTGCTTCGCGGCGCTGCGAAAAATCTTCATCCAGCCGGACTGGCGTATGAGCGCACTTGCGCCAGCCGCTTCGGCGAGCGCGCGATGCTCGCTGACGCAGTGCTCGATCAGCGTCGCGTACGATCGCGCGATCGCCGCGTGGCGGGCAGGATGCGAGTGATGCCAGTAGCGGTAGAGAAACGGCGCGAGTTTCGGCATTGCGCTCGGGTGATAGCGCACATCAAGCGAGCGGTTGCGCGCGTATTGCATCAGCGTGCTGAGCGCGCGCGGGAACGCGTACGGATAAACACCTTCGCGCTGGATCAGCCCGGCATTGCCGAAAGACGTCTCGTTGCCCGGCCGCTTGCGGTCGATGAGGGCGACCGCCCGGCCTCGTTGCTGCAGATGCACCGCCACCGAAACGCCCACTATGCCGCCGCCAAGTACGACGGTGTCGAATTTCATTGCCATGTTTTGTTGACTCGTACCTTGATGTGCAAAGCGGGCAATGGAATCGCCATTCGCGCATCGCGGCAAAACCCTCTCGCCCTTACGACAGAGCCGTTACCGCGACTTCCACGTCGAGGCCGGCCTTCATCAGCAGCGCCTGTACGCATGCACGCGCAGGAGCATGGCCGGCTGGCACCCATGCCTCCCAGACAGCGTTGAATTCGTCGAAATGCTTCGGATCGCTCAACCAGATATTGGCTGTGACGAGACGCGTCTTGTCGACGCCGGCAGACGCAAGCAACGCGTCGATCCGCTTGAGGATTTCGGTCGTCTGCACAGTGATCGACGCGTCTGCCGTGTCGGGCACCTGGCCGGCCAGATGGACGATGCCATTGGCGATCACCACCTGGCTCATCCGGGCGTTGGTCTGCAGGCGTTTGATTTCGTTGGACATGATTTAAACCGCCGAAGTACCGGCATGACTTTCACCGGTTGAGTGGAAAAGGGGTGGCGCCGTTACGATCGACTTCAGCGAAGGCGTAGGCTGCGCGAGCTTTGACAGGTCGGGACGCGGACGGCGCAGCGCCGGCGATGCGTCGAAAGCCTGTTCGAACGCAAGCGCCACCGCGAGGGTCTTGCGGTCGCCACGATACGGCCCGACGATCTGCAAGCCGAATGGCATGCCCGCGTGATCGACACCGCACGGCAGGGACAATGCGGGGTGCGTCGTCAGCGTGACCACATAGGTGAGCGCGAGCCACCGGTAGTAATTTTCCTGCTCGCGACCGTTGATCTGTGCCGCATAGAGTTGCTGCCAGGGAAACGGCGACACGGGCGTGGTCGGCGAAAGGATCACGTCGTAGCGGTCGAACGCGGCCTGGAAACGCTTGAAGATGCGCGTCTGTTCGGCTTGCGCCCACGCGCTGTCGGCGAGCGACATTTTCGCGCCCATTTCGTAGTTCGCCCGGGTGTTCGGGCCGAGCGCGCCGGGGTCACGCGTGTACGCGTCGCGCAAGCCCGCGACGAAGCTCTCCGCGCGAATCACGTCGAAGCAGCGGTGCACATCGCCCAGATCGAACGCGACCTCCTCGCAGGTGCGAACCATCGGCGCGATCGCGTCGATGCGCGAGCGGAAGACGGCGCGGATGGCGTCGTCGACGTCGCAACTGCCGAAGTCTTCAGTCCAGCCCACGCGCAGTGACGACAGGTCGAGCGGCGCAGGCATCGCGAAGGCGAGCGGATCGACTTCGTAGCTCAGCGGGTCGCCGGAGGAAAGGCCGGCGGTCGCGGCCAGTTGCAGCGCGGTTTCAGCGACGGTGCGTCCCATCGGGCCGACCACCGAGATTGGCGTCCAGCCGAGCAGCCGCCGCGAGTTGGGCACCAGTCCTGCCGACGGGCGGAAGCCGACCACCCCGCATTTCGACGCAGGAATACGCAGTGAGCCGCCGGTATCCGAACCGGTGCACACGGGTAGCATGTCGCATGCGAGCGCCGCCGCCGATCCGCCTGACGAGCCGCCCGCGTTCAGTTCCGGATTGAACGGATTGCCGGTGGCGCCCCAAACCGCATTGCGCGTGTTCGCACCCGCCCCGAGTTCCGGCACATTGGTTTTCGCGACCAGAATCGCACCAGCCGCGCGCAGCCGTTCGACCAGCACGACGTCGTGCGCCGGCACATTGCCGCGCGACATGGGCGAACCATATGTTGTCAGGAGGCCGGCTGTGTCTTCGAGATCCTTCACGCCGAGCGGCAAACCGTGCAGCAGGCCGAGCGGTTCGCCCTTCAACACCTGACGCTCGGCGGCTTTCGCGGCTTCGCGCGCTTGTGGATAGCAGGTCGCGGTCACTGCGTTCACCGCAGGGTTGATCGTTTCTATGCGCTCGATGCAGGCGTCGAGCAGCTCGACCGGCGAAATCTCTTTGGCGCCGATCATCCGGCGCAAATCGACGGCAGAGCGGCTGACCAGATTGGCGTTCTCAGTCATGGCGTAGCGTCTTCTAGCAGATAGGGTTCAGTCAAGGATCAGTCGAGTGCTTCGCCGGTTCGGTCGCGTAGCCAGATCACCGGCACCAGCGACACGGCGCAGGCGACGGCGACGTACCACGCCGGCGCAAGCGGGTTGCCGGTATGCGCGACGAGCCCGCTCGCGATGAATGGCGAGAAGCCGCCGAAGAACGATGCACTGACAACATAGGTCAATGCGATGCCAGTGGCGCGAACGTCCTTCGGAAAGAGTTCCGGGATCATCACGAGCACAGGCACGATCTGGCCAGCCACGAAGACCGCGAGGAACGCAGACACCACGCACAGCGTCAGCATCGAAGGATACGCGCCGAGCATTGCAAATGCAGGGTAGACGGACAGCAGCAGTACGACCCGGGAGATCACCAGTACCCGCTTGCGGCTGAAACGGTCCGCGAGGCGGCCTGCGATCGGCGCGGCGACGAACAGCACGAGCGAACTGACGACGCCCGATACAACAGCCGAGGTCGGCGAAAGATGCAGCACACGCACCGCGTGGCTTGGCAGAAAGAACGCGGTGATATACACCGACACCGAGCCGCCAAGTTCCGCAAACGTGCCGAGCACTGTCAGCTTCAGGTGCGTGGTCAGTGCGGCTTTGAGCGCGCCGCTCGGCCGCGTCGTGCCGGACGACGCGTGAGTGAGCGTTTCCTCGAGACGGCGGCGGATCAGCATCCCGACTGGCGCGGCGACAATACCGAGCAGAAACGGCACCCGCCAGCCCCATGCGAGCAGCGCATCTTTAGGCAGCGCGACATTGACGAGCGTTGCGACTACCGCGCCGAGCGCGAGTCCGAGCGCGGTCGCGGCAAAATTCCAGCTCGCGAAAAATGCCCGCGTGTTTTCGGTTGCGTATTCGACCAGGAGTGTCGTGCCCGGCCCGAATTCGCCGCCCGCGGCGAAGCCCTGGATCAGCCGGGCGGCGAGCACGATGAACGGCGCCGCGATGCCGGCCATCGCATAAGTCGGCGCGCAGGCGATCAACGCACAACTGAGCGCCATCAGCATGATGGTCAGCACCATCGCCTTCTTGCGCCCCACGCGATCCGCGTAGGCACCGATCACGATTCCGCCCAGCGGCCTCACGACAAAGCCGACGCCGAATACGCCGATCGACAGCAGAAACTGGTTGACCGGCGATGCGGCTGGAAAAAACAACTGACCGATCTGGATCGCGAAGAAGCTGTAGATCGTGAAATCGTAGTATTCGAGTGCGGTCCCGAGGGTCGTCGCGACGATGACCTGTCCTTTGGAAAGACTTGCCTTGTCTAGTGCGAGGGTGGACACGATCGGGATCCCTTCACGGTTGGAAATCGACGTGAGTTATCATATACGAGAAAAAAATAATTCTCGTATACGACAGAACCCGTACTGAATTTGAGTCTTCATGCCAAAAACGGCCGCTCTCGTACCTGTCCCATCTCCTTCTGATACGCCGCCGCAGATCGATCTCAAGGCCGTCGGTGCGCGCGTTCGCAAAGCGCGCAAGGCGCGTGGTCTGACGTTGATGCAACTGTCCGAACAGTCGGGCATCGCGGTTTCGACCATCTCGAAGACCGAACGCGGTGACATCGCGCTGACGTACGACAAATTCGCAGCGCTCGCGCACGCGCTGCGTTTGGACCTCGATGCGATCTTCGGACGACCGAAGCGCGCCAGGGCGAGTGTGATGACCCCATCGTTCACAGCCGACGGCGAGCAGATGATCTACGACACGCCGAATTACGAGTACGGCATGCTGGCCAACGATCTGACCGGCAAGCGGATGGTCCCGATGCGTGCGCACGTGCGAGCCCGCGACCTGTCCGACTTCCCGGATTACATCCGCCATGCGGGCGAGGAGTTCGTATTTCTGCTGGCGGGCGCGCTGGAACTACGTTTCGAGGACGGCAAGGTATTTACGCTGAAACCTGGCGACAGCCTGTACTTCGACAGCTCGGTTGGCCATGTGTACATCAGCCTGGGGGACGAAGACGCGGAGGTGCTCGTTTGTTGTGTAGATACAGACGACGAGCGGCCACAAGGGGCAATCTAGACGCGCGGCCCCCGAGGTGTGAAGCGTCGCGATGGCCAGTACCATCGTCAATCCTGGCGACTTCGTGTTGAAAAACGTGAAGGCGTGGGCCGACGCGCGATCCGGATCCGGTGTTGCGGGTTTGATCGTGCGCGCGGGCGCCATCGATCAAATCCCTGTTGATTCCGCCGGCCCGCAACGGTTGTCGCCGTGCTCATTCGAGACGACCTGACAGGCCCGGTCAAACGTTTCTGCCGACGGTCAGTCCGGTCGGCCGCCCAATCCCTTCAAGCCTTTGATCACCACGAGCAACGCGCGCCCGTGCTCTTCCGAACCGTCCCACGCGTCGACGATCGCGTTGCGCAGCAACTCGTTGTAGCCGGCGGCCCGTCTCCTCGAAAGGCGCGATTCGACACCGTAGAAATTGCATAGCTTATTGAATGACGCGCTTCTGCGCACCCTGCGCCCATTCGACAGCCGAAGTCTTGAGACAGTAGGCTGACTCACGCCGGAAAGCCGCGCGATTTCGCTGGACGAGCGGGCATCTGCCATCAACCGGCGCAACAGGTCCTGCACGGGCAAATCGGTGTTCGGGGCTTCCATTCCATGCATTATAGCTATACATTAACGGTTATTGAATTGGCCGTTCAACTCAGCGAATGGCAGCGTCTTGAGGAAGTCGATGACACTGAAGCACCTACCGCCCACGTTTTGCTGGACCAAAACAGGCGTCGAGTCTGGCGAGGATCTCCCTACCATCGTTCTGCAAAAGGAGTGGGAGCGCAGGCTCGGAGGCGGGCGCTTTCTGTGGGGCATCAGCCAGTCGCTTGGGAGCAGTGCACAGGTTGCAGCCCACAGGACGGGTTCGCTGATCGCTCTCTTTTCGCCTACGTCGGGCAGGCCGAAGGCGGCCGACAGAAAGCGGGAGGACGTTCTGCTCTGGAACGCGTGGGTCGACAGTGCCGGCCAGGTTCGGCAACTTCCGCCTCACGCCTTTATCGTCAGCCGCACGATGCTGCCTTCGGGGCGACGCAGAGAGCACCACTACGCGCTGGTTTGCTCCTCGCCAACTGAACTCAGCATCGGCAGCAGATTGAGGGTGTATCCCGATCACCTGCGAAGCGTCAGCACAGGAAAGGCGCTGGGCGCGGCGCAGGGTTCGGCTGTAGTCGATTGCATCGCACGAGCAGGCGAACTCACCGGCAAGAGCTATCCGCTCGCGCTCGCGGTCGAGCTCGAAGCACCGTATTTCGTGCGGCTTACGCAGCCGAGTGTCCTGAAAGCGCGCGACTTTCTGGAAGTCAGCAAGGCGCTACGCGACGGCGACTTCGGATCGTTCGCCGATCTGGTGAGACGTTTGCGCAGCCGGCCGTCTGCGGAACGAATGCGCGGATTTACGCGGGATCTTTTCGATTTGCCGCCGGCCGAATCGATCGCTTCTTTCGGTAGCGTGGCTCACGCCCAGGCGAGCTACGCGTGAAGACAGATCGAGCGCTGAACAGAGCGTCGGACAAAAGAAAAATGAAGACGGCTCAGTAGCGGCATATCGTGACGCAGCCCTGTAATTTTCGATTTGCTGCTCAAAAAAAAGACCCGAATACGATTCGGGTCAAGGGGTCGATTCGTTGCGAAAGTTCCACAGTCGACCCAGTCGTGACGGAGGAATTCCCCCTTGGTATTACACGGCACCGTAACAAGTCCCCACCCCGCAGGCGCCGTGATGTATCGGGTTGGAGAGTAGGGTTGGTGCCTTAAACGAAGCTTAAAAACGGCATAGGGTAAACGTTGCGATGACGCTCAGGCGACTGGTCGGCGCACCCGTGTTCGAAAGCGTGACGAGGCCCGGAATGTCGCGTACGGGGCCGTGTGTTGTTGCCGGTAAGGTTTGTCGAATTTGCGCGCGTGAGGCTGTGGCCGCGCAGGCGAATCGATGTTGAGCCAGGACGAGGTGCGCAGGTCAACTGAAAACGGGAATGCCAGCGCACGGCGCGTCTGATGACGACCGGCGGAAAGCGATAACCACGATAAGCTGACTTTTCATTCTTCATCGCGATCATCCTGCGTGCCAGACGTCTGCAACGTGACAGGGTTTGATCTCGTCGACGCCCTCGCGGTCACTGCGCCGTCGTCAGCGTGTTTTCACACCCCGGAAAGCGACCTATCCTAAAGGAGTCTTTCGCAATTAATTTCATCTGCTTCCTTCGAGAGGAGGTTCGTCATGTCAATGTCTGCCACCCTCCAGGACTGCCTGCGCAGCAAGGGCTCCCGGTACGAAATCGTGCATCACCCATACAGCCATTCCAGCATGGAAACGGCTGCGGCAGCGCATATTCCAGGTGATCGCCTCGCCAAGACCGTACTCCTCGAAGATGAGCGCGGCTACGTGGCGGCTGTGCTGCCATCGACCCATGCCGTGCGGTTGTCCGAGCTTTGGGCAAAGACCGGACGCCACCTTGTGCTGGCCAGGGAAGTCGATCTGCGTGAACTGTTTAAAGACTGCGAGGCAGGAGCACTTCCGCCGGTATGCACGGCCTATGGTATGCAAACCTACCTCGACGAGAGCCTGGCACAGCAGCCGGACGTCTACTTCGAGGCCGGCGATCACGAAGAACTTGTTCACATGGGTTCGGACCAGTTCCTGGATCTGATGGATCGAGCCGAGCGGGCACGCTTTGCCCATCGCATCCAGGGTAAGGCGAGCTGACTGGCGCTCGCGTTGGCGGGTGGAAAGCCCTGCCGTGTTGCTTCAGCGGCGAATCGTTGTCGCATGGGGCAGCATCGGGTCGTGGACAGGAACCGTCCGGCGCGAGCCGGCTGAAGGAGCTATTGGCGCGAATCCGCGCGTGACAGTGCAGCGCGGATACACGCCATCAAGCGGCCAGCGGCTCAGCCCTGGCATCGATCCGCTGGCGTGCGAACTTCGATTTCAATATTCCCGCGCGGACGGCTTTTGCATAAGGTCTTGCCGGGTCGGCCGGGATGGCGCTCGTCGCGCCGCGCCAATACCTATAATCGACTGTACAGTGCCCTCCTGATGCGGCAAGACTCGCAAGATGCGGCATGGCGGGCGCTGCTTCATCAAACCTTTCCGCGAGGCAGATCATGCAACGCAGCGATACGGTCCTGACGCAGGTGATGGCGGCCTTCGAGCATGAATCACACCGGAAGCTCCACAATCATTCCATTCATATGAGTTTCGACGACGGTACCTTGACCGTCGCAGGCGAGGTGCCGGACATAGCGTCCAAGAAACGCCTTCTTCGGTTGACTCAGACGCACAGCGAAGGAAAGCCTCTGGTTGACCAGTTGCGTGTCACCGCCAATCCGCCAGTCAGGGATGGCGAATTGCGGACACATGTTTGTGAACGGCTTGCTCAAGCGGTGGATTTCCGCAACTGCGTGATTTGTGCACGCGTCAAGGGTCAGCTCGAAGTGCTGCGCGGCACCATGGACCAGGCTGGCGAAGACGGCAGCGGCGTACTCGAAGTGACGGTAGAAGATGGTGTGGTGACCTTGACTGGGCAAGTGATCAGCCTGTCCCACAGGCGCCTGGCGGGTGTGATTGCCTGGTGGGTCGGCGGCTGCCGCGACGTGGTGAACCTGCTTGAGCTGGTGCCCGCCGAAGCCGATGGCGACGATGAAATTATCGAGGCCTTGCACCTGGTGCTGGAAACCGATCCCCGTTTGCGCGCCGAGCAGATCACCGTCAATGTAAAAGACCACCGGATCACGTTGGGAGGTTGGGTGGCGACCGAAGCAGAAAGCCGACAGGCGGAACAGGACGCCTGGTGCCTGGATGCGATCGAGGGCGTTGTCAACCGTATCGAAGTGCGGGCCTGACGCCGCCGAGGGGCCGGGCAACTCGAGGCGCAGCATCGATCGTGCGACCTCGTGCCCGGCAGGTACAGCCCAGCGACGCCCGGCACCACGTGTCACTGGGCTACCTTGAGACGGCACGTCCGTCGTCTATCGGGCACCCTTTTTTATTCGACTGAAGGGAGTTGTGAGCGGCCTCTCGTAATCGGTTCGCGAATGTCTGTTCACCATGAACACGCCGCGCTCTGGCGGGCGGCGATCGTCGGCCGTTGCGATCGTCCAGGGCCTGCAGCTTGCGGCCGCTTTTCAACGTCCGGTTCAACGCCTGGGATATAAACAGTACCGGCCCTTTGCCGACTGTCTCATTTGATGAAAGCTGACACTGGCTACCCGGTTAAGGTTTCCTTCAGGTTCGGCCGGTAGCATCGATTAGTGCTTCAGATACCCGCAGATGTGTCCTGTAACTCATCCATTAATCCTCTCCCTGTTGTCGATATATATTAGTAAGGAAAGCAAAATTATATCGGCATTGCCATCGATCTATATCGTCGAGCAACGCTATGAAACCGTCCACGATAGAGATGCTCCGCACCTGTCTGCTGCGTGCATCGCCTGGGGTCGTACAAACATAGGCATGTAGATCCAGATCCGTATCGCCATATGCATTCCTCCACGGTCTCTCAGGAGGTTTCATGCGCTCCTTTGAAACAGATCGCTTGCATCGACTTTCCGGTTTCGGAATCAGGCATGGCATCGTAGCGGCCACGCTCGCCATGTTTGCAGCGTGCGCGCATGCTGGCGGTGGCCCACTCGGAATCGACCACGAATGGGCATTGGATCAGAGCGGAATCTGGGCCCGCAATGTTCAGCTCGGACTCGAGTCCGCTGTCATAGCCACTGAAGGGGGTGGCGCCTTGTGGCTTGGCAACGACAATGAACTCGGCCACACGTTCTGGCAAACGCTGGACGCGTCCGCGATATCGGCGGTTGCGGCGCAGGGTCTGAAATACACGTTCAGCCGTGCCCGACCCAGCAGTGGACTGGGACCGAACCAGTGGTTCAAGAGTAGATGCTGCCAAAGCTTCCCCAGTGGTGAGGTCGCCCTGCAGGCGAGCTTCGTTACTCCGTTCATCGTCAACTATGCTCGCCGGAACCCGTGGGTATGGGCACTGGAGATCCTTCCCGTCTATGACGCCGTTGCGCGCATGAAAAACCAGGCGCACTGGCAGACCGATGTGCTCGCCGGCTGGGCCCTCGGTACGGCGGTCGGTTACTGGAGCACGACGCGGTGCCGCGCGTCAAACAAGATAAGAGCAGCGCGTCAATCAGGATGAGAGTACTGGCGTGGCGGCAGCGGTGAAGGGCGTAGCCCGGATCTGATGCATGAGCCTTGCTCCACTCCGATGGCTTGCCACGCGGCGCTGCGTTAAGTGAAATCCCTTACGGACACCGACCGATGATAACGCTACCATTGGCGCCAGTTCAGTGACCACATGAAACACATTTCCACCTGCATCAATACGTTGTCAGCCGATATTTTTCGGCCGGAATGATAGCGATACCATGGAGAAGCCCGTGACCTCGACCCGCAAGACGCCCGAACAGTTGCGCAGCTACCGCTGGTATGGCGCAAACGACCTTCGCTCGTTCGGACACCGCTCGCGCACTGCGCAGATGGGCTATCACGCGTCGGACTACATGGGCAAGCCGGTCATTGCCGTAGTCAACACGTGGAGCGAGATCAACTCCTGCCACACGCACTTCAGGCAGCGCGCCGAGGAAGTGAAACGCGGCATCTGGCAGGCGGGCGGATTCCCGGTCGAAATGCCGGTGATGACACTTGCCGAACCGTTCCAGAAGCCGACCACGATGCTCTACCGCAACTTCCTCGCGATGGAAACCGAGGAATTGCTGAAGTCGTACCCGTTCGACGGCTGCGTGCTGATGGGCGGCTGCGATAAAACCACGCCGGGCCTGCTGATGGGCGCGATCAGCATGAACCTGCCGGCGATTTTCCTTCCGGCCGGCCCGATGCTGCGCGGCAACTGGAACGGCCGAACCCTCGGCAGCGGCTCGGACACCTGGAAATACTGGGCCGAACTGCGCGCGGGCAAGATCACGGAGGAAGAGTGGAAGGGCGTCGAAAGCGGCATCGCGCGCTCGCCGGGACACTGCATGACGATGGGCACCGCGTCGACGATGACCAGCGCGGCCGAGGCGCTCGGCTTGACGCTGCCGGGCTTCTCGTCGATTCCCGCCGTCGATTCGCGGCACGCGCAGTTTGCGTCGCTGACCGGTCAACGCATCGTCGAAATGGTATGGACCGATCAGAAGCCGTCGGACATCCTGACTGCGAAGTCCTTCGATAACGCGGTGACCACGGTGCTGTCGATGTCGGGCTCGACCAATGCGATCGTTCACCTGGTGGCGGTTGCCCGTCGCGCGGGTATCGACCTGACGACCGCGCGCTTCGACGAACTGGCACGCATTACGCCCGTGCTCGCCAATCTGCGACCGGCCGGCAAGTATCTGATGGAGGACTTCTTCTATGCGGGCGGCCTGCGCGCGCTGCTCGTGGAACTGGGCAGCCTGATCGACGGCACGCAGATGACCGTCAACGGTAAAACGCTCGCGGAGAACATCGCGGGCGCTGAAATCTACGACAACGACGTGATCCGGCCGCGCAGTGATCCGCTCGTCGAACGGGATGGGCTCGCGGTGCTGACCGGCAATCTTGCCCCGGACGGCGCGGTGATCAAACCGGCGGCGATGGAATCGCACCTGCTCAGGCATCGGGGCCCGGCGGTGGTCTTCAAGGACTATGCGGACATGGCTGCGCGCATCGACACTGAAGAGCTCGACGTCACCGCAGACTCGGTGATCGTGCTGCAGCACGCCGGTCCGGTGGGCGCGCCGGGCATGCCCGAGTGGGGCCAGTTGCCGATTCCGCAGAAGCTGCTGAAAGAGGGCGTGCGTGACATGGTGCGCATTTCGGACGCGCGGATGAGCGGCACGAGCTACGGAGCGTGCGTCCTGCATGTCGCACCGGAGTCGTTTGTTGGCGGTCCGCTCGCGCTGGTGAAGGACGGCGACATCATTGAACTCGACGTGCCGGGCCGCCGCCTCCATCTCGAAGTCGGCGCGCAGGAACTGGCTGCCCGCAAGGAAGCGTGGCAAGCGCCGAAGCGTCCGTTCGAGCGTGGCTTCGGCGTGATGCATCAGATTCACGTGACGCAGGCGAACAAGGGTTGCGATTTCGATTTCCTCGAAGAGCCGCTCAAGGCCATCGCCACGACGCACGAGACCGCTGCGGCCGCCGACGCGGGCCGCAACGAACCGGAAATCCACTAAATCCAGCGCTTCTACCTATTCCAGCCAGACATCATCATGACCTCAACCGATAAAACCGTCAGCGCTGCCGCGCTCGAACAGCTTCGACATGTCAGCACTGCCACGCTGACCACGCAACTCTTCAAGCGCGGACTGCGCAATGTGTTTCTGCAGGGCGTCGCGCCGCTCGTGAAGCCTGCACCCGGCGCGCCGAACCTCGTGGGCCCGGCGTTCACGCTGCGCAATATTCCGGCGCGCGAGGATCTCGATCACGTCGGCGTGTTCCAGGACCCCGATCATCCGCAGCGCAAGGCGGTCGAAAGCGCGCCGCCGGGCAGCGTGCTGGTGCAGGACTGCCGGGGTGAACGTTCGGTGGCGTCGGTGGGTTCGATACTTGCGCTGCGCCTGGCGAAGCGGGGTGTCGCCGGCATGGTGTCGGATGGCCCGGTGCGCGACAGCGGCACGATCTCCGATCTCGGCCTGCCGCTGTGGTGCGCGGGCGCGAGCGCGCCGCTGAATCTCGCGAAGCACCACGCGGTCGACATGAACGTGCCGATTGCCTGCGGCGGCGTGCCGGTGTACCCGGGCGATATCGTCGTCGCGGATGTGGATGGTGTCGTGATCGTGCCGCACGAAATGGCGGAAGAAGTGGCGCGCGATGCGGCCGAACAGGAACTGATGGAAGTCTTCATCACCGAACGCATTGCCGAAGGCCGGCCGCTACGCGGCACGTATCCGCCGAACGAGGACACCCTGGCTGCCTACGCAGCGTGGCGCGCAGAACGACAATAACCGCCGGCAATACGCTGAGGCGCGCCGCGCCGGCGCTGCAACACGACGCTTGAATTCAGGATGCAGACCGAGGAGACACCTTGAACACCGTTATGCCAACGATCGACGAATCGCGTCTCATCAACCGCCTCGCGCTGAGGCTGATGCCGTTGCTAGGCCTGCTTTATCTGGTCGCCTACATCGACCGATCCAACATCAGCTTTGCGAAGCTGCAGATGCTAGGCAGCCTCGGGCTCTCTGAAGTCGCGTATGGGCTAGGCGCATCGTTGTTCTTCATCGGCTATCTGTTGTTCGAAGTGCCGAGCAACGTGCTGTTGCACAAGTACGGGGCGCCGCGCTGGATGGCGCGCATCATGCTGACCTGGGGCGTCGTCACCGTGCTGCTCGCCTTCACGACAAACGCGCCGATGTTCTATGTGTTGCGCTTTCTGCTCGGCGCGTCGGAGGCAGGGCTGTATCCGGGCGTGATCTATTACCTGACGCTGTGGTTTCCGGCGCGGCATCGCGTGCGCATGCTCGGCTATTTCACGGTGGGCAGCAGCCTCGGCAACATGGTCGGCGCACCGATCTGCGGCTACCTGCTCGACAAGGGCGGACTCGCCGGGCTGCAGGGATGGCAACTGGTGTTCATCGTCACGGGCTTGCCGTCGATCCTGTTGACCTTCGTCGTGCTGTTCCTGTTGCCGGCATCCCCACGCGAAGCCCGCTTCCTGTCCGACGGCGAGAAAACGTGGCTGACGAACGCGCTGGAAACGGACCGCGCCTCCATGCAAAAGAACGTCTCCGGCCATTCGTCGCTGCTGAGTGTGCTGACCGAGCCGCGCGTGATCGGAATGGCGTTGTACTACATGATGCTGTCGATTTCCGTGTATGGCGTGAGCTACTGGCTGCCGACACTCGTGAAGGGTTTCGGCGTCAGCAACACGACCAACGGCTTGCTCAACATCATTCCATGGCTGCTCGCGACGATCGTGCTCGCGTGGCTGCCGTCGAAGCTTCGCGCCGGCAATCGCGCCCTCGCCGCGATGCTGGTTTCCGCATTGCTCGGCGTGCTGTTCTTCCTGAGTTCGGTCTTTCTGCCGACCAACACGCTGCGCTTCGTGGCGCTGTGCTTCGGCGCGCCGTGCCTGTACCTGCTGATTCCGTGCTTCTGGACGCTGCCGTCGAAGTTCCTGTTCGGCGTGCGCGCCGCGGCAGGGATTGCCGCGATCAACTCGCTCGGCAACATCGGCGGCTTCATCGCGCAGAATCTCGTGCCCGCCGTCAGGCAGGCGACCGGCAGCGTACGCGCGCCGATGCTGATTCCGGCAGCCTGCCTGCTGGTGTTCGCGACCATCACCGCCCTGATCACTCGCCGCAACAGCGCGGCGAGGCAGCAACTGGACGGCACCCCCGTCGCCGAATGAAGGGATGTCCGTACGTCGCGTACGGACATCATGTGCCCCGGTATGACAACGCCACATCGGTCGCATCGTAGCGTTGGCGCGCGGCACATCGCGAAGCATGACTACAATAGCCGCAATACATGATCTCCAGCCACTGAACCATGCCGAATCACAAGCCGACCGTCGCCGCCAGCCCCGATGCACCGGAGGTGGCGACGCCCGCGAAACGCATGCGCGGCGGCCCCAAAGGGCTGCGCATCACCGATGTCGCCGCGCAGGCCGGGGTCGCGCCGATTACGGTGTCGCGTGTGTTCAATAGCCCGGAGACAGTCGCGCCCGAAACGCTCGAACGGGTGCGGCAGGTCGTGCAAAAGCTGGGCTATGTGCCCAATCGGCTCGCGGGCGGATTGTCGTCGGCGCGTTCAAGGCTGATTGCCGCGATCGTGCCGACCATCGCTCACTCGCTGTTCTCCGAAACGATCCAGGTGTTCAGCGAAACGATGTCGCGCGCTGGCTACCAGGTGCTGCTCGCGCTGAGCGGCTACAGCGATTCGAGCGAGGAGGCGCTGCTCGACGCCGTCCTGAGCCGGCGCCCGGAAGGCGTGCTGCTGACGGGCGTCGCGCACGCCGACTCGTTGCGCGAACGGCTGCGCAATGTGGGCATGCCGATCGTCGAAACATGGGATATGACGGCGACGCCGATCGACATGCTGGTCGGGTTTTCGCACTACGAGATCGGTGCGGCGGTGGCTGAGCATTTTCTGCAAAGGAAGGTGCGGGCGCCGGGTCTCGTGTCGGCAAATGACGACCGTGCGCTCGCGCGACGGGACGGCTTTCGCGCGCGCCTGGCGCAAGCGGGCATCCTCGAGATCGCTGAGGTGCTGGTGCCGCCGCCGAGTTCGGTCGCTGCCGGGAAGGCCGCATTGCCGACGCTGATCGAACAGGCGCCGCATCTCGATGCGGTTTTCTGCGGCTCAGATCTGCTCGCGATCGGCGTGCTCGGCGCGGCGAAACGCCTGGGATTGAGCGTCCCATCGCAGTTGTCGATCTGCGGTTTCGGTGACCTCGAATTCGCCACCGAAACCACGCCGCAATTGACGACCGTGCGCGTCGACGGCACGCGCATCGGACTCACGGCCGCACGCTGCCTGCTCGACAGGCTGGCCGGCGTCGAAAAAGACAAGGTGACTGACGTCGGTTTTCATATCGTCGAGCGCGAGACGACCTGACGCTCGAACATCTTTTGTCTACATCGTCATGCGAGCCGCGCGGGGGGCGCTCAGTTCCGGTACGCTCCGGCGCTATAGTCTCAACTGCTTACGCCTGAACTCTCGTCGGGTGCCGGACCTGCCTGTCGGAACCCTGTCAGTCAGGCAGGCAAACCGGTTCATCTTGACGATACCCATGCCATGCACGCGCGAAAGCAGATCGGCAAGACAAATGCGGTCAGGATGCCGTTCATTGCCATACCCAGCCCTGCGAACGCACCTGCCTCCTCGCTTATCTGAAAGGCGCGCGCTGTACCGATGCCATGGGCTGCGACCCCTATCGCGAATCCGCGCACATCGTCGCGCCGGATCCTGAGAGAACGCAAGACAGAGCTACCGAGAACGGCACCTGAAATACCGGTGGCGATCACCATGGCTGCAGTCAGAGAGGGTATGCCGCCTATCCTGGCGGAGATCAACATGGCAATGGCGGCAGTGACTGACTTGGGCGCAATCGATGCGACTGTAACGGCGGGAGAGCCGAGCAGCATGGCGATCGCTACGGCGGACACGACGGCAGTGGCCGATCCCGCGACAAGACCCCCAAGCAACGGAACCAGGGCGCCACGGAGTTTTGGCATCTGCCTGTGCAAAGGGACAGCAAGCGCGATGATGGCCGGACCCAACAGAAAGTGGATGAACCGCGCTCCGTCGAAATAAGTGCTGTACGGCGTACCGGATAGTTTCAAAAGCGCGATGAGCATTGCGATCGAGATCGCGACCGGATTGGTGAGAGGGCTTCGCTTCGATCGTCTGTGGATCCAGCATGCGAGGATATACACGCCAAGCGTAGCGGTGAGCGCAGGCAACGGAGATGCGCCGACGAATACGTCCGTAAGCCCAGTTGTTGCGCCGATTTTCATGGCAGCCTCCATGTTTGCCTGCTGAGACTGGCAGCCCTACGCTGTATGGATCTTCGCCGCTTCCGCGCGGGCTTTTTTTTGTTCGAGCCGGGCCATCAATGCAGCGCTTACCAAAGCCGCAACCGCCATCGACAGAATGGTGCTGACAACGAGCGCGATGGCAATGGCCAGCAACTGGGCTTTCATTACGTTTGCAAGCACCATCACACCGACGCCGGCCGGTACGAAGAGGAGCGAGAGATGGTTCAGCAAGCCGCGCGAAACATACTCCACCTGTTCAGTCAGGGAAGGTGCTGCTGATAGAAGAAGCAGAAACAGAACCATGCCTATAACAGGGCCTGGAATCGGCACTCTGGCAACACGCGAAATGGCTTCCCCGAGGCACTGAAACGCAAGCAGGATGCCGAGCGACAGGGTCACGGTCCATTCGCCATGTGCTGGTTGACTCGAGGCAACGGGTGCTGGCGGTGGCACGTTCACGGGATTCCCGCTGGTCGGCGGCAGGTTGCACGACGTGCCGGGAGAGAGATTGCTCATGGTCTCTACCCTCTCATGATCGGCGGATCTGGCCGGTTGGCTTGAACACAGGAGTCAAAGTGCGCGCCTGATTGCGCATCGTGACGTCGTACCAGTAAACGAGCGGGGCAAAGAAAATTTGGAGCGGAGAATGTCGCCCTTTAGCGTCGGGCTGGTCAGCGCTTTAATTTGAAAGGCGTGTCAGGCATTCGTAACAGGCAACATGGGCGGCTCGACTGCCTGAACGTCGAATGATGTTCCTTGAAGGAGCCTCGCGCACAAAAGCCATCGCGCATTACCGTGCCGGCGTGACGGACTCGACCCGATTCCGCCCCGCCCGCTTTGCGTCGTAGAGCGCGGCGTCCGCCGCCTGAACGAGGCCGCTGGGAGTGGCCGGCATGTTTCGCTGCCTCGTCGCGCACCCGGCGCTGACGGTGATCTGACCCGCGGGCACCGGCGCGGTCAAACCCAGATGCATGATTGCGAGCCGTGCCTGCTCGGCAATATCCGATGCTTCATCCGCTCCCGTATCGGGCAACACCAGTGCGAATTCTTCACCGCCGTAACGGGCGACGAAATCGCCTGGCCGACGCGCTGTTCCTGCCAGCGCGCTGGCAATGGCGCTCAGGCAGGCATCGCCGCGAAGATGGCCAAAGGCATCGTTGTAATGTTTGAAATTGTCGACATCGACCATGATGAGCGACAGCGGCTGACCGTTGCGCGCCGAACGGTCGAATTCCCTGGGAAACCGGTCGTTAAAGTAGCTGCGGTTATAAACGAGTGTTAGCGCGTCGTGGGTCGACGACTGCAGCAGAGTCGCATGCGCCTCGGACAACTGACCGTAGAGCACGGTCACTTCCCATACCAGGACGCACACCAGCACACCCGGAGCAAGCATGCTGAAAATCCGTGCGACGTACCAGCCGACGGTGAACGGGACCATGCTCAGCATATTCAGGCTGGCGTCGACGAAGGACGCCAGTACGGCGATGGCGACCCACAGATCGAGCACGGTCCGCAGTCGCCCTTTGAACAGCACGACGACGATCGCGACGACGTTCAGCGAGCAGATGACGAGTACGGTTCGCCTGCCTGACAGCACGTCCGTCTCGGCCGCCATATGAAACGGTTCCGACAGATTTGCATGAATGGCGAGTACGCCTAGCGCAGCGGCCAGCGCGACTGGAACAGCGATCAACGCCCATCTCCACAAATCGCCATGAGGCAGGTCGATCGGCCTGTTCGGGAAGCGGTCGCGGATCAGCGCCGCCAGAATGACGAGCAACGGAAATCCCGCGTGCCAGAACACCCACATCCAGGCCGCACTATAAGGGCCGGCGCCGAACAGGCCCGTGTGCGTGAACACGCCGGGGAACATCAGCAGCTGCAAAGCGACGGTAATCGCTGTGAATGCGTACGCGCCGCCGAGCGCGCCGAGCATCGGTTGTTGCGTTGCGGTAAAGCGGGCGCTGAGGAGGAAGGCGGCGATCCCCGACGTGGTGAACACCGTGAGTGCGGACATCGGCATGAACGGCGTGATGGCCGGTAACGTCTGTTGCGCGCGCGGCGCGGCGATCGCCAACGTGAGCAGAACGAGCATCGCACAGGCACCTGCAAAAACGACCTGTTTGCGTGTCGCCGGCCCGATAAGCAAGCTGTCCATTCTGACCCGTTCGATTGGTGTGCGGTTGTCTCAGTGCATCGGGCATGGCCAACGGCCCGCTGTGTATCCGGCTTTGAGCGATACGTCACCGAGTTCGCTGCGGACCTCGGTGACGCTGTCCCGGCGAAAGCGCGCTGCGCGCGTCGAGGCCTGTCGGCATGTATTGTCCTACAGATCGACCCTCGGTGATCATTGCGCCATTCAAACGCGAGATTTGATGATGGGGCGTACGAGGCAAGGAGGATCTGGGCGGAGAACTGAATGCGCTCTTCGTGCTGGAGACGGCGACGAGAAGTTCTGATACCGGCCTGCAGTCAGACGGTTGCCGCCTCTAGCCTTTCCCCCAGATATGCGTATATCGTGGCTATCATGAACGTCGGCCTTACAGCGGTTGATCAACCCCGTCAGGAGAGGAACATGAGTAAGCTGACCTCCACGATCAGGCATGAATTCATGGAGATGCTACCGCCGACGACCTACTTCTTTGTCATCCTCCACATCGTCGCCATCATGCGAGCGCTGATCAGCCGGGGCTACGAGATCACATTGCCGACGTCGGCCTCCGTTACCATCGCCGCCCTGATTCTCGGCAAATCGGTGCTGATCGCCAACATGCTGCCGTTCATCAACCGTTTTCCCGAGAAGCCGCTGATATGGAATGTCGGCTGGAAGACGGTGATGTACACCCTGGTGGCGTTGATCGTGCACTTCCTGGAGCACCTCTACGAATACTGGAAGGTGGCGCCCAGCCTGGCTGCCGCCCACCACAAGCTGCTCGCCGATCTCAACTGGGCGCATTTCGGGGCGATCCAGATCCTGTTGGTGACGCTGATCGCCATTTACTGCGTGGTCGAGGAATTGGCCCGCGTGGTCGGCCGCGACAAGCTCATGGCGATGTTCTTCGGTCCGATGCCCCCAAAGCCGGTCGGGCAGAGTGCTGGATAGAAGCGATGAGGATATGGCGTCCGATTTCCGGATCTGAAGTGCTGGCCGCGATCCGCCGACTGCTTGTGCCGCTGCTGCTGGCGATGACGTGCGCGCACTCGCCGGCATTCGCGCAGGGCGTGTCGCCGACGGTGCGGGTGACTACGTTCGTGCTCGCGCCCTTCGTGATCGAAGAGGACGGCAGGCTGGGCGGCTTCAGCGTCGAATTGTGGAACGAGATCGCGGCTCGGCTTCGTCTGCAAAGCATCTATCAGAAGACTCCCGACGTGAAGGCGCTGTTCCAGTCGCTGCGGGCGGAGCGTCTGCAGACGACCGACGCGACCGCGCGTGAGCCCTATTTTCCAGGCGTCTTTCGCGCGATGTACTGGGCGGCGACTACCCTGATGTCGCAGGGCGATCAGGCTCCGCGCCACTGGCTCGCCCGTGCGCTTGCAGTGCTCTGGATGTTCGTCGGCATCATCTTCATCGCGTCCTACACCGCGCAACTCACGACAACGCTGACGGTCCAGCACATTCGCGGTGCGATCAACGGGCCGAACGACCTGCCGGACAAGCAGGTTGCGACGCTCACGGGAAGCTCGGCAGTCGCGTACCTGGAGCAGCACGGCGTAGTGGTCCGCGAGTTTGCGCAGAACCGCAATGTGTTCCAGGCGCTGCTCGACGGTGATGCGGATGCGGTCGTGGAGGGCTCGGCGGCCCTCGACTACTATGCGACGCACGCGGGCAAGGATCGAGTGAAGATGGTCGGCCCGGAGTTCAACCCGAACGACGTGGGATTTGTGTTTCCCGTCGATAGTCCGCTGCGCAGGCGGGTGGATGGCGCGCTGCTTTCGATGCGCGAAGATGGTACCTATCAGCGGATCTACGACCGGTGGTTTGGTACGCAGTAGCGGTGCCTTGTCGACCGCTGCATTTCCTGGTCTTGCTGTGGCGGTGCATAATCTGATTGCGGCGCCCGGGTGCGGTTCAAATTCGGTACCACAAAGACAAAGACTAGCGTGACGCCGGCCGGAGGTTCAGCGGCTTGCGACCATCGCTCGACCAGGAGACATCGCGGTTCACCGCCGCGTTGATAGAAGTCATGCCAATCATCACTTGCATCGAAGATCTGCGTATCCTCGCCAAGCAGCGCGTGCCCCGCATGTTCTATGACTATGCCGATAGCGGGTCGTGGACCGAAAGCACCTATCGCGCGAACGAAGCCGATTTTCAGCACATCAAGCTTCGCCAGCGAGTGGCGGTTAACATGGAGAACCGCAGCACGCGTGCGCAAATGATCGGGCAGGACGTGGCGATGCCGGTCGCGCTCGCCCCGACCGGACTCACCGGCATGCAACACGCTGACGGCGAGATCCTTGCGGCGCGAGCCGCGGAGAAGTTCGGAGTGCCTTTCACGTTGTCGACGATGAGCATCTGCTCGATCGAAGACATTGCCGCCAGCACCACGAAGCCGTTCTGGTTTCAGGTTTATATGATGCGCGACCGCGATTTTGTCGTGAGGCTGATCGAGCGGGCGCGCGCCGCACAATGCAGTGCGTTGATGCTCACGCTCGATTTGCAGATCCTTGGGCAGCGCCACAAGGACATTAAAAACGGACTGTCGGCGCCACCCAGGCCCACCATTGCGAACCTGATCAATCTGGCGGGCAAACCTCGCTGGTGCCTCGGCATGCTCGGAACCAGGCGGCACAGTTTTGGAAATATCGTCGGTCACGCGAAGGGTGTCAGCGACCTCTCATCGCTGAGTTCATGGACTGCAGAGCAGTTTGATCCCGCACTTAGCTGGGCAGACGTGGAGTGGGTGAAAAAGCTGTGGGGCGGCAAGTTGATCCTCAAGGGAATCATGGATCCCGAAGATGCGCGACTTGCAGCGGACAGCGGAGCCGACGCGCTGATCGTTTCCAACCATGGCGGACGCCAGCTTGACGGCGCGCCGTCCTCGATCTCGGCGCTTCCGGACATCGTCAGGGAGGCCGGGTCGCGGATCGAAGTGTGGATGGATGGAGGCATTCGCAGCGGACAGGACGTCCTGAAAGCCGTCGCGCTTGGCGCCAGGGGAACGCTCATTGGTCGCAGCTTCCTGTACGGCCTGGGCGCCATGGGCGAAGAGGGCGTGACCCGATGCCTGGAGATCATTCAAAAGGAACTGGATACCACGATGGCATTTTGTGGACATACCCGTCTCCAGACTGTGGATGAGCGCATTCTCCTGGGCGGCCGCCAGGCAACTTCGACACTGGGGCGCGCGACGGGTAGTGCCGCGCATCAGACCGGTTTGACGGTCCACGAGGGGATCAGCGCAGACGAGTAGACGGCTTTTTAACGATCTTGTGCCTACATTGAAACGGAGGACGGAACAGGCGCAGCGTTGCTCCTGAAACGTTCGACAAGAAAATCGATGAAGGCTCTTGCGCGTGCAGACTGATTCCGCTTGTTCGGGTAGTAGACGTACAGGTCCGCCGATGGCTGGACGAACTCCGGAAGAACAATTCGTAGTCTTCCGCTCTCCAGATACTTCGCCAGATCCCATTCCGAGCGAACCAGGATGCCGTGACCGTCGAGCGCCCACCCGAGGACAATATCTCC
Organism: Paraburkholderia sp. GAS448; assembly: GCF_050435685.1. Taxonomy (NCBI): domain Bacteria; kingdom Pseudomonadati; phylum Pseudomonadota; class Betaproteobacteria; order Burkholderiales; family Burkholderiaceae; genus Paraburkholderia; species Paraburkholderia sp. GAS448. The sequence goes on along the minus strand of NZ_JBNDKT010000031.1, from coordinate 75,227 downwards.
GTCATTGCTTGACAGCGTGCCGTGGACCTTGACGGCTTCGCTGTGACCGTTGTGTATCAGACGCCAGATTCCATATGCGTCATTGTTCTGACGGTGGATGATGCAGTGGTGATCGGCGAGGTCGGCGAGCGTGGCAGGCGTGCCATGCCGTTCCAGATATCGTGGCGATGCGCACAGGAACCGTCGATTCGACATGACGCGCCGGGCGTTGAGCCGCTTGTCGGGCAGCGAACCAAAGCGGATCGCCAGATCAACACCGCTTTCGACAAGATCGATCGGCCGGTCCGTGACATCGAGTTGCACCTCGACATGCGGATAACGCTTTGCAAACTCGGAGACGAGCGGTGCGATGGTGGTACGCCCGAACCCCAACGTAGCATTCACGCGCAGCAGCCCCCTCGGCACTGAGCGACTGGACGATACGGCATCCTCCATCTCCCGAACCTCGGCCAGGATCCGTGTCGCGTAGTGCAGGTAGGTCTCGCCTTCACTGGTCAGGCTGATCCTGCGTGTCGTTCTGTTCACCAGTCGCACGCCGAGCCGCGCCTCCAGCTGAGCCAGCCGCCTGGTCGCGGCGGGCGGCGTCAGATCGAGCGCTCGCGCGGCCGCTGACAGGTTCCCATGTCGCGCCAGCAGGACGAAAAACTCGAGGTGGGAGGCAATGTCAGTTTTCACCGAAAGTTAATAAAGAAGTGATTCTTCGTGAATCATAACGCCGCTTTTGGCGAATACCCTGGTGACTCCTGCAGCCCGTTGCATCGACAACGTGCGATGCCCCAAGGAGACACCATGAGAATCGTTGAAATCCGCGAAAAGACCGTTCCGATCAGCTCCCCGATCCGCAATGCCTATATCGACTTCAGCAAAATGACGCTGAGTCTCGTCGCCGTTGTGACCGATGTCATTCGGGACGGCAAGCCGGTGGTCGGCTACGGCTTTAACTCCAACGGCCGCTACGGCCAGGGCAAGCTGATGCGCGAGCGTTTCATTCCGCGCCTGCTCGAAGCCGATCCGGCCACGCTCGTCAACGATGCCGGCGACAACCTCGATCCCCACAGGATCTGGGCGACGATGTTCACCAACGAGAAGCCTGGCGGTCACGGCGAGCGCTCGGTCGCCATCGGGACGATCGACATGGCCGTGTGGGATGCCGTGGCGAAGATCGAAGGCAAGCCGCTATTCCAGCTGCTGGCGGACCGTTACGGCAATGGTCAGCCCGACCGCAAGATCTTCGTGTATGCCGCGGGCGGCTATTACTATCCGGGCCAGGACCACGAAAAGCTCAAGGACGAAATGCGCAGCTATATCGACCGTGGTTATACGGTCGTGAAGAAGAAAATCGGCGGCGCATCGCTCGATGAAGACCTGCGCCGGATCGACTCGATTCTGGGCGTGCTCGGCGATGGCCAGAAGCTTGCCGTCGATGCCAACGGCCGGTTCGACCTCGACACGGCCGTCCAGTACGCCAAGGCACTCTCGCAGTACGACCTGTTCTGGTACGAGGAACCGGGCGATCCGCTGGACTTCGAACTGCAGGCGACGCTGCGCAACTACTACGACAACCCGATGGCGACCGGCGAAGATCTGTTTTCGATGCAGGATGCCCGCAACCTGATCCGTTACGGCGGCATGCGACCTGACCGCGACTGGTTGCAGTTCGACTGCGCCTTGAGCTACGGACTGGTCGAGTATCTGCGCACGCTCGACATGCTGCGTCAACACGGCTGGTCGCCGAGCCGCTGCATTCCGCACGGCGGTCACCAGATGTCGTTGAACATCGCGGCTGGCCTCGGGCTGGGCGGCAACGAATCCTATCCGGACCTGTTCCAGCCGTACGGCGGTTTCCCCGACGGGGTCAAGGTCGAAAAGGGTTACATCACCATGCCCGACTTGCCCGGCATCGGCTTTGAAGGAAAAGCCGATCTCTTTGCCGAGATGAAAAAGCTGTCCGCTTAAGCCATCAACCGGCAACAGCGCCGACACAGAAGTGTCGGCGCAGCGTTCACAAAAACAAGAACGAACGCAGGCGAAATCCTGGCGTACTCAAGGCCGCGGCAGACGCGGCTGCTGCTCGCCCTGATTCCATTGGAAGACGCCACGCATAGGAGACAGACATGCGGGTTTCAAAGATCGGAAGATATCTTTCCAGGCTCTATGTACAGGTATTGATCGGCATTGTCGCGGGCGTCCTTGTCGGGCATTTCTATCCCGACATCGGTTCGCAGCTCAAACCCCTCGGCGATCTGTTCATCAAGCTGATCCGGATGCTGCTTGCCCCGATCATCTTCGCATCCGTCGTCGTCGGTATCGCCCGCATGAATGACCTTCACGAGGCGGGTCGCGTAGGCGTGAAGGCGGTCCTGTACTTCGAAGTGGCATCGACGATCGCACTTGTGGTGGGCCTCGTCGTCGTGAACATCATCAGGCCCGGCAGCGGGATGAACATCGACCCCGCCCATCTCGACAGTTCGGGCATCGCGAGCTACACCCATGCGGCGCAACAGCACGGGATGCTCGATTTCTTCCTGAACATCGTCCCGAACAGCATTGTTGGCGCGTTCGCGAATGGAGAGATCCTGCCGATCATTTTCTTTTCCCTTTTACTCGCCATCTCCCTTGCGAGGCTCGGACCCCGTACTGCGCCGCTCGTAGACATGCTCGACATGTTCCTTCAGCGCATGTTCGGCATTGTGCGCATCGTGATGCATGTTGCGCCTGTCGGCGCCTTTGGCGGCATGGCATTCACCGTCGCCCGGTATGGGATTGGCACGCTGGCATCGTTCGGTCAGTTGATGCTCTGCCTCTATCTGACCTCCGTCTTCTTCGTGGTTGTGGTTCTTGGGCTCGTCATGCGAATGTGCGGGTTGTCGTTGTGGAAGTTCCTTCGCTACATCAAGGACGAAATCTTCATTACGCTTGGCACGGCGTCGACTGAAGCAGTGCTGCCGCAGATGCTCATCAAGATGGAGAAGCTGGGCTGCTCGCGACCGGTCGTCGGGATGGTATTGCCTACCGGCTATACGTTCAATGCCGATGGAACCGCGATCTACCTGACGATGGCCTCCATGTTCGTTGCGCAGGCGATGAATATTCAGTTGACGATCTGGGATCAGTTGCTCGTGCTTGGCGTGCTGCTGCTGACGTCCAAGGGCTCTGCAGGTGTGGCCGGGGCGGGGTTCGTGGCTCTCGCTGCGACGCTGGCCTCGATGCACAAAATCCCTGTGTCGGGGCTGGTGCTGCTGCTGGGCGTTGACCGATTTCTCAATGAGGCGCGTGCGGTGACGAACCTGATTGGCAATGGGGTTGCGACCATCGTGGTCGCGCGGTGGGAGGGGGCGCTCGATATGAACACGGCACGAGCGATGCTCAACCGCGATACCGAAACAGGCATGAGTGTCCTCGAGCCTGGCGGACAGGAGCGGGCAGACCGGCCGGCTTCCGCGGAACAATCCATCATTCGGTCCAACGTTCGTTGAGTCGACGATTGCGTCGACACGCTACATCATGATGAACCCGTGCCGCATCCCGAGCATCACCGCTTCAGTGCGGTTGGTCGCGCCCAGCTTGCCGAAAATGGAGGAGAGGTGGAATTTCACCGTGTTGTCCGAGATGTCGAGTTGCCGCGCGATGTCCTTGTTGCCGAGTCCTTCGGCGAGCATCGCAAGTACTTCGATTTCGCGTAAGGTCAGCGTTTCGAAGGGGATGCCGGAGGCCATCTGACGCGGCGGCTTCCGTTCGGCAAGTAGCCTCTCGAGAGTCTCCGGCGGCAGTACGCAAAGGCCCGCGGCGGCGGCTTTGATCGACGCGACGATTTCGTCTGGCATCGCGTCCCGATGCAGGATCGCCATCGCGTCGCCCGCCAAGGCTGCGACGATCCAGTCGCTATCCGCGTCGTCGGTCAACACGACGAGCGCGGGCGGCGCGTGCCCCAGGTCAAGTGCTGCCTTGAGCGTGTCGCTCGTCTCCGGCTCCATGTCGATGACGATCACATCGGGCACGGAGCCGACAAGGCGATCCGCGAGCAAATCGACGCCGGCTGCGCTTCCCGCGAACCCGATTGCGGGGCTGGTCTCGACAAGCGCCTGCAAGCTTGCGCGGACCTGCGGCGAATCCGCAATGACCGCGACCCGGATCAGCCCCATCTGTGTCGTCTGTGCCGTCTGCGCCATCTGTTCATCCGACAATTGACTGTTACCCGGACCTCATCGGCACGCGTTCCGTTGCGGGCGTTCACCGACGGTGACCGAACACTCGCTGCGCTCACCGCCCCGGATCAAGGCGATCTTCAACTGCTGTCCGATGCTCCCCGAGCCAAGCGCGGTGTGCAGGTCGTCCATGTCGCGGCACGGCTTGCCGTCCAGTTCGATCAGCACATCGCCGATGAGCACGCCCGCCTGTTCCGCAGGACCGCCCGGCGCGAGCGAGTTGACCAGCAATCCACGACTGGATGACGGGTTCATCTTCCTGATCCACGCCTCCGACAGGTTGACCTGCTGCGTGCCGACGCCAAGATAGCCCCTTGAGACGTGCCCCTTGGCAAGCAGTTCCTCGGTCACGCGCTCCACAGTCATCCCGGGGATCACGATACCGAAGCCACGCGCAAGCGCCGATGTGCAGATGCCCATGACTTGCCCGCGCGCATCCGCAAGGGCCGCGCCGGAGAAACCGGGATGCAGGCCGCCGTCCAGCCGCACGAGCGCGTCGAGTTGACCGCCCCTCCAGGTCCGCCACGGACCACCCGTGCCGCCGATCACGCCAAAATCAGCGCTGATGCTGGATCCGTCCGCCCGCGCGATCGCGAGCGCAAGATGGCCGGCCTTGAGCGAGCGTGCATCACCGGACTCGACTGGGTCCAGGTTCACGCCGTCCAGTTTCAGCACGGCGATGTCGGTGCCCGTGTCACGGCCCACGAGGACTGCCGCGACCGTCCGGCCATCGGTCAGCGTGACTTCGATTCCGTCGTCACGCCTGAGCGTGTGCGCAGCCGTGACGACAATGCCCTGGCGCCAGATTACCCCACTTGACGGAATGCGATGCCGGCCGTGTACCGCGACGACGCCCCGGCCGACCCGCTCGACGATTCCTGCCAGATTGTCGGACAGTTCCAGCAACGGATTTCCGCTAGACGATGCATTTTCCATGTTCAACCTCCTGCCATTTGCGATACGACCCATTCGTGCTTCACACCGCCCATTGCGCGCCGAGCCTTCGCAGGTAGCAGCGTGGCAACGGGCGGATTCGGCATGACATTCAGCATGGCAGAACGACAGGAGGCGCACACCACCCGAACGGGTAGTCCACGGCCGCCAGAGACGATCAGCTTGCGACGCCTTCTCCACGGCGATATCTGTTGTTGATCAGGCGCACGAATTGGTGACTGGCAACAAGCCGCTTGCCGTGGTTGCTCAGCAGATTGACTACGATTCGGACGCCCGCCTTCAGTCGCGACGACACACCGCAGTTGACTGCGTGCCATCGCCACCGTGACCCGACGCAACCCCGGCCGCGAGTACCTGTTAAGCCTGTGGCATGCATCTCCTTACACCGGCATTCGCGAAAGCACGCGTCTACCGGATCGAACGGGTGAAATAACCGGGGCGCAGTCTCCCGCCGGCACAGTGACCGAAGCAACGCTATACCGGGAAAATACCTAGCCCGAACGGAGAACGGTTCCTTGACAGAGTAATTCATGGGTGTGAATATAAGTTCACGGGAGAGAAATCGCGTTGTGTCGCGCTTTCTGGGCACCAACGCCGTCAACACTTCACCCCTGTTGCTGTTCAGCGCGGTCCCCGGTGTGCGTGGCGTCTCCGCCTTCGCCGGTGTTTGGGCCCGGTTCCCGGCAGCAAGGGGAACCGGAACAGGCCGTCAGGCGGGTTCACGCTGTCTGATAATAGATCAGGACTACATATTTAAAAATGGGCAGGCATGAAACAGGAAATGAATGTGTACGCAAAAGCGGGATCATTGAGCGGCTTACGTGTGGTCGACCTGTCGCGTGTCCTGGGCGGACCTTATTGCACCCAGATCCTGGCCGACCACGGCGCTGAGGTCATCAAGATCGAGCCACCGTCCGGCGACGAAACGCGCACCTGGGGGCCGCCGTTTGACGGCGACACGGCAGCGTACTTCCAGGGCGTCAACCGCAACAAGCTGGGTGTGACGCTTGACCTCACACAGACTGGCGAACGGGAAAAGCTGCTGCAGCTGCTTCAGACGGCTGACGTACTGATCGAGAATTTCAAGGTCGGCACGCTGGAGCGCTGGGGCATCGGCTACGAACAGGCATTACAGGCGCGCTTTCCGCGGTTGGTGCATTGTCGCGTGTCAGGCTTTGGCGCAGACGGACCGTTGGGTGCGCTGCCGGGTTACGACGCGGCGGTGCAGGCGTTGTGCGGACTGATGAGCGTCAACGGTGAAGCCGGTGGAGCGCCGCTGCGCGTGGGTGTGCCGGTCGTCGACATGGTAACGGGACTCAACGCGGCACTCGGCGTCCTGATGGCGTTGCGTGAGCGGGAGATCAGCGGGCGCGGGCAGTTCGTCGAATCGACGCTGTTCGATAGTGCGCTGTCGATCCTTCATCCGCACACGCCAAACTACTTCTGTTCGGGTAAGGAACCACAACGTACCGGCAACGCGCACCCCAACATCACGCCATACGACCTGTTTCATACCGGCGGCGCTGACATCTTTCTCGCGGTTGGCAACAACTCGCAGTTCGCTGCCATGTGCGCGGTCATCGACTCGCCCCATCTTGCGAGCGATCCGCGCTTCACCGACAACAGGATGCGCAGCACGAATCGTCGCGAGCTACGTGCCGAGCTGGAAAGCCGCTTTGCCTGTCGGGATGGGGTACAGCTCGCCGACACGTTAATCCGCCACGGCGTTCCATGTGCTCCGGTGCTTGCGCTGGGTGCGGCGCTTGATCATCCGCATACCGCCCATCGCGGCATGTGCGTGCAGATCGGAACCTATCGTGGCATTGCCTCACCGATCAAGTTGAGCCGTACACCTGCCACGTACCGCACCAGGCCGCCCGGACTGAACGAGCACATGGAGCAGGTATTCGGTTGCCAGGGCGGCATTGAAGACACACCTGCCTGACGCGTCGTCAAGAACCAGATCAGCAACACGCGACCCCGAGTCGCCCAGGAGACAGACATGTGCAACATTGACCTACCCGGTTCGGGCGAATCCCCACGGGCACCGGCAACGCCGAAACGAGGGGCTGCGACGTGTGCGGCTTCGTTCGCTGATCCACTGCTGCCGCCGCGCGTGACGTTCCCGCTCACCTGCCAGGGAGCCGCCCCATGCTTGCGCTGACCGGAACCGTTGCTATCGTCGCCCTGTTCGGGCTGATCATCACGAAACGCCTGTCGCCGCTGGTCGCGCTGATTCTCGTGCCGGTCGTGGCGGCGCTCGCCGCCGGCTTCGGGCTGTCGACCGGCAAGTACATCGTGCATGGCGTGCAGAACATCGGTCCGATTGCAGGCATGTTTGTGTTCGCCATCCTGTTCTTCGGGATTGTGACCGACGCGGGCATGCTCGATCCGGTCATCAACGGCGTGCTCCGTCTGGTGGGTTGCAATCCGACGCGCATCGTCATGGGCTCGGCGTTGCTAGCGCTGCTGATCCACCTGGATGGCTCTGGCGCCGTCACGTTCCTGGTCACACTGCCCGCGATGATGCCAATTTACACCCGCCTCGGGCTCGACCGGCGGATTCTCGCCTGCGTGACGTCGATGGCCGCAGGCGTGAATTTTCTGCCGTGGGTGGGGCCGATGCTGCGCGCGTCGGCGGCGCTGCATATTCCCGGCACCGTGATTTTCTATCCGATGATTCCCGTGCAGATCGTCGGTCTGTGCTTTGTCTTTGGCACTGCGTTCATGCTCGGCAAACGCGAGGAAAAGCGCCTCGGCTTTGATCGTGCAAGCGCTGCGGCGACCACAATCACGCTGCGGGAGCTGACACCGGATGAGCAGGCGCTGCGCCGTCCAGACCGCTTCTGGATCAACTGCGCCTTGACGCTGGTGGTGCTGGCGACACTCGTGTCCGGCATCGTCGATCCGATGGTCATGTTCATGATCGGCACCGTGGCCGCCCTCATCGTCAACTATCCGAACGTGCAGCAGCAGCGCGAACGCATCGATGCCCATGCGAAGGCCGCCCTGATGATGGCGAGCGTGCTGCTGGCGGCCGGTGCATTCACCGGCATCATGTCCGGCACCGGCATGCTGACCGCGATGGCGCAGGTCGTCGTCCAGCACGTGCCGGTGGAGCATGCACGCCACATGCCGTTCGTGCTGGGTCTTGTGTCGATGCCGCTCAGCCTGCTGTTCGATCCCGATTCGTTCTACTTTGGCATCCTGCCCGTGCTGGCTGAGAGTGCACAGCTGCTGGGCGTACCGCCGGTACAGATGGCGCAGGCCGCGCTGCTCGGGCAGATGACGACCGGCTTCCCGATCAGTCCGCTCACGCCCGCGACGTTCCTGATCGTCGGGTTGACCGGTGTGGAACTGGCTGAACACCAGAAGTTCACCATTCCGTTTCTTTTCGCCGCTACCGTGCTGATGGTGTTGACCTCGGTAGTGGTCGGCGTATTTCCGCTCTGAGTGCGTGCAGGCGCAGGGACAACACAGGACATCTCACATGAATTTCGACCTCACCGAAGACCAGCAATCGATCCAGTCGGCCATCGAAAAGATCTGCGAAAAATTCGACGACGAATACTGGCTCGAACGCGACCGTGAAGGTGGCTTCCCGCACGCGTTCCACCGCACGCTGGCGGATGCCGGCTGGCTCGGTATCGCGATGTCGCCGGAGTATGGCGGCGCGGGTCTTGGCATGACCGAAGCCGCGCTGATGATGCGCACGATCAGCGGCTCGGGCGCGGGTCTGTCGGGCGCCTCGGCAGTGCATATGAACATCTTCGGTCTGAATCCCGTGCAGGTGTTCGGCAGCGACGAACAGAAGCGGCGTTTTCTGCCGCCCCTGATCGAAGGGCGCGACAAGGCATGCTTTGCGGTGACGGAACCCGACGCCGGCCTCGACACCACGCACCTGAAAACCCAGGCCGTGCGCGACGGCGATCACTACGTCCTGACCGGCCGCAAGATCTGGATTTCAACCGCTCAGGTCGCCAGCAGGATGCTGATCATCGCGCGCACGACGCCACTGGAGCAGGTCGCCAGACCAACGGAGGGCTTAAGCCTGTTCTATACAGAGCTTGACCGCTCGCGCGTCGAAGTGCGCGAAATCGACAAGATGGGCCGTAAGGCGGTCGATTCGAACATGCTGTTCATCGACAACCTGCGCGTGCCAGTGGCGGACCGTATCGGTGAGGAGGGCGAGGGCTTTCGCTACCTGCTGCACGGGCTGAACCCGGAGCGCATCCTGATCGCAGCGGAAGCGATCGGGCTCGGCCAGGCAGCCTTGCGGCGCGCGACTCAGTATGCGAAGGAGCGTGTCGTGTTCGGCCGGCCGATCGGTCAGAACCAGGGCATCCAGCATCCGCTCGCGCAGGCCTGGATGCAGCTCGAAGCGGCCAACCTGATGGTGCTGAAGGCGGCGACACGGTACGACGCCGGCCAACCGTGCGGCGCTGAAGCGAACGCGGCAAAGTACCTGGCGGCTGAGGCCGCGTTCCAGTCGTGCCAGACGGCGATGGCTACGCTGGGCGGCATGGGCTACGCGAAGGAATACCACGTCGAACGCTACCTGCGGGAGTGTATGATTCCAAGGCTCGCACCCGTGAGCCCCCAGTTGATCCTGTGTTTCATCGCAGAGAAGGTGCTGGGGTTGCCGAAGTCGTATTAGGGTCCGCGAGGCCGCATATTCACAGTCCGCGCAACCATCCGTGAACGGATAAACCACTCGCCATGGACGTCAAACTTGTTGCCCGCACACTCGACCTGTTCGAACTGTTCGCCACCGAACAGCGACCGCTCTCGCTGACCGAACTCGCCCGTTTGATGGACGTGCCGATGTCGAGCTGTCTGGCGCTGGCGCGCACGCTCGTGAGCCGCGGCTATCTGTACGAGGTCAGGAAGCGCGGCGGCTACTATCCGACACGTCGCCTGCAATTGCTCGCAAGCGCCATCGATGCGGTTGATTCGATCGTCGCGATGGTGCATCCGCAGTTGGTCGAATTGCGCGATGTGAGTGGAGAGACGGCCGTTCTCGGCAAGATTCACGGCACGGCCGTTGTCTATCTCGACGTAGTCGAGTCGACTCAAGCAATTCGTTACACGCGAGAGCCTGGCGAATTGCGACCGCTTCATGCGAATTCGATTGGCAAGGCGATTTTTGGAGAGATGTCCGCGCAGGAGCAGCAGGCGTTTGGCAGTCAGTTAAGTTTTGAACGCTTTACCGAAGCCACAATCCCGAATCTGCCGGCGCTTGTTTCGGAGGCCGCGGTGGCAAAGAAACGCGGCTGGAGCGTTAACTTTGCGGAAAGCGCTCCGGAACTCTCAGCCGTTGCGATCGCGCTAAGGATCGGAGACGAGCTATATGGCTTATCCGTCGTCGGGCCAACGGAGCGCATTCGAAGGGACTGCGAAACTCACGCGAAAACACTTCAGGCCGTTAAACACGAGATTCTCGCGCTGGAGAATGGACCAACGGTCTCTACGGACTGACCTTGCGGATGCGCGCGGCGCGGTGATGGGGTTGAGATCGCGTCATGGCTGTGGGATTTTCGCAACAAATTATGTTGGGGGTAGAACCGACGCGAGTCTCGTGCGCCTGCTGCCCGAGCAGATTGCGCTGACCCGGTCATACTGGCTCGTATCACACGCGGAAACGCGCGACGTCGCGAGAGTCAAGCTGCTCGCCGACTTTATCCGCTCCGAGTCCGAAGCATCGCCGTCTTTCTGGGCAGCCTGACGATTGTCGGTCTGCGCGACGCGAGTTCTCTGGATCACCACCGCTATCGTCTTCTACTGCGCGGCACCTATCCTCTGCGTGATCGTGCCCCGAGTTGATTTGCCCCAGCTTGTCACCTAGACTTTTTGCTAGTGCCCTCTTTAGGAACCTGAAGACGTGGCTTCGAACAGCGAAAAACCGGTCACGTCGTTCGCTCCGCAGGGGATGCTCAGCCTGTGGGTCGTCCTGTTCACGGTCTGGATGATCGCCAACGCGTCGCTGGCGGTGGAACCGGCACTCACCGGCGCTGCGATCACCCTGGTGCTGGCCTACGTATTCGCCTCTTCCAGCGACGCCTGGGGCCGGATTCGCTGGACGCCGCGCGGTCTCTATCATTTGGTCGCCTATGGCGCGACCTTCATCGTCGAGCTGGCGCGCGCCAATCTCAACATGATGCGATACGTCTATGCGCCACGTATCGACATCGCACCGGGCATCGTCAAGGTCCGCACCCGTCTGACATCGCCCATGGGCCGGCTGGCGCTGGCCAATTCGATCGCACTCACGCCGGGCTCGCTTGTGATGGATCTTCAGGGCGACATCCTGTTCATCCACTGGCTGGACGTCAAGACGACCGACATCGATGCCGCAACACAGGCGCTCGTCACGCCTTTCGAAAAGCATCTGGAGAAGGTCTTTGGCTGAAATCATGCTCGAGATCGCCTCCGTACTGATCTTTTTCGCGATTCTGTTCGGTGTCATTCGCCTCGTGCTCGGCAAGACCCTTATCGACCGGGTCGTCGCCATCGATATGCTCACTGTCATTTCGATTTCGCTGATTGCGCTTTACGCCCAGTTTTCTGGTCGTTTCGTCTATATCGACGTGGCTCTGGTCTATGGGCTGCTAAGTTTTCTGGCCGTTCTGGCGATTGCCCGCTTTCTGGAAAAGGGGCTTTAGACCGTGCTGGAACTGCTCGTCCTGCTCATGTGCGCCAGCATTCTCGTCAGCGGAATACTGGCCGTTTGCCTGAAAAATCTCATGGCCGCGATGGTGAGTTCAGGGCTGGCCAGCCTGTTCGCCGCGGTGGCCTTTCTGCTGCTCGCCGCCCCCGACGTGGCGATGGCCGAAGCGTCGATTGGCTCGGGCCTGGCGACCTTCATCTTTCTGTATGCGATCCGCAAAACCGGCTATGAGAAGGGCTGACGCATGACCGAACTGATCGGCAGCGTATTCATCCTGGCGGGGGCCGTTTTCCTGTTTTCCGCGGGGCTTGGCCTGGTGCGCATGCCCGATGCCTATACGCGCATCCAGGCGGGCACCAAGGCTTCGACACTCGGCAACATGCTGGTGCTGATCGGCCTCGCGTTCTATCACCCGGACTGGACATTCCGGCTGATCCTGGTCATCGCTTTTGTGCTGGTGACCAACCCGGTGTCCTCGCATGCGCTGGCGCGCGCGGCCTGGCTCAACCGCACGCCGATGGCGCCGTCCACCGTGACCGACGCGCTCGCCGAAGCGAACGAACGCCGTGCCGGGGAGAGCGAATCGTGATCCGACGCGTGCTGGTCCTGCTGACAGTCTTTCTGTTCGCGCTGATCTTCTGCCGCCTGATCGGTGGCTATAGCGAGCTGCAGGAACTCAGGCCGCTTGCCCTGCACTATGTGATGCAAGGGCCGGCCGAACTCGGCGCGCCGAACATCGTCACGGGCATTCTGATCACTTACCGCGGCTTCGATACGCTCGGCGAGGTGGCCGTGCTGTTCATGGTGGCGGCGAGCGTCGGTGTGCTTCTGAAGAACGAGAGCACTGCAGGCGTCGCCGTTGTCGATGACGACAGCGACCCGCGCCGCGAAGCCGGCGAGATCGTCAGGACTGGAAAGCAGGTTCTGCTGCCGATGATCCTGACCTTCGGCGCCTATGTGATCGTGAACGGCCATCTGTCGGCCGGCGGGGGCTTTCAGGGCGGCGCCATCGTCGCGTCCGGCGGCATGATGATGATGCTGGCCCGGCCAGGCGCCGCGCTCAACGTCGCGCTGCTTGGCGTCATCGAATCGCTGGCCGGCGTGATCTACGTGTGTATCGGCATTTTGGGGCTGGTGCTGGCGGGCGGCTTCCTCGATGCCCGCTTTTTGCCGCGCGGCGAATTCGGCGCGTTTTTCAGCGCTGGCGCGATCCCGCTGATTTCCGCGCTGCTCGGGATCAAGGTCGGCGCGGAACTGAGCGTCATCATCGACCGGTTCAGAAGCTGAGCGAGGAGGGCGGGGCATGACGACAGGCCTACCGGTTTCGACCATTCTGCTGGTCACAGGCTTCAGCCTCTCGTTGATCGGCCTGTGGGGCATGCTGACCCATCGCAACATCCTGCGCATCATCATCGGCTTCGCGGTGATCGACACGGGGCTGCATCTCGTCATGGTCGCGACGGGCTACATCAGGGGCGGCACGGCGCCGATCATCGACGCCGCCATGAGCAAGGCGGACGCCGCGCATCGCGCAATCGATCCGATTCCGTCCGCGCTCGTGGTGACCGCCATCGTGATCGGTCTGTCGGTCACGGCGATCATGCTGTCTTTCGCGATTCGCCTTTATGCGGCTAAGAAGACGCTCTCCATCGACGCGTTCGCGGAGTCGAAATGGTAGCCGGGCTGTTCCATCCGCTCTACATCTTCATTCTTGGACTGGGCGGCGGCTTCGTCATTCCCTTGCTTTACCGGCTCGGCAAGCCGTGGCTCACCGGTGGCTTCTTCGTCGCGCTCGGCGGCATCGTGCTGGTCAGCGGCGTCTCGTTCCTCGGCCTGTTGCAGGGCGGCGAGACCATCGAAGTGCTGACTGCGGGCGCGTTGCCGCCGGTCTCCATCAATCTGCGCTTCGGCCTGTGGGAAGGCCTCTTCACCTTCAGCGTCAATGTGGTGTCGCTGCTCGGCGCGCTGCATCTGTGGGACCGCCTGCGCGGCAATTACGCGGCGTTGCTGCTCTATCTGATCATGGTCATGGGCATCGACGGCATGGTGATGACCCGCGACCTGTTCAACCTCTTCGTGTTTCTCGAAATCGTATCGATTGCCACCTATGGGCTTTTCGGCCTGGAGCGCGCGCCGGCCGCGCTGGCCGCCGCGTTCAAATACATCGTCGCGACGGTGATCGCTTCGACCTTCCTCCTGCTTGGCGCGGTGCTGCTCTATTACGTCACCGGCACGCTGAACATCGATGACCTGATTGCCGTCCGTACCCAGATCACCGACCCGATCGGCGAGACGGCGCTCCTTCTCGTGCTCGGCTGCCTCGTGATCGAACTCAAGCCGTTTCCGGCGAACGGATGGGGGCTCGACGTCTACGAAACCGCGCCGAGCGGCGTTGCCTCGATGGTGTCGGTCGGCGTTTCCGCAGGCGTATTCTTCGCGCTCTTCAAGCTCCTGCCGCTCTTCGACGGAGATCTCGGCATCATCGCCGTGTCCGGCGGGATCACCTTCCTGTTTTCCAATCTGCTCGCCCTCAAGCAGACCGAACCGCAGCGGGTGCTCGGCTATTCATCGATCGGCCAGATGGGGCTTCTCATGCTGGCGCTCGCCCTGCTGCGGCAGGTCGGGGCGGATGCGTCGGTCCCCCTCGTGGTCGGTGGCCTGTTCGTCAACCATCTTCTCGCGAAAGCGGGCCTCTTCTGGCTTGTCGGCGTGCTCAAACGGCACGGCGCCGATGCGCGCGCCATCCTGTCGCGCAGCCCGCTTCTGATCGGCCTGCTCGGGCTGTTCATGGTGGCCATTGCCGGCCTGCCGCCCTTTCCCGGCTTCTGGGCGAAATGGGAACTGGTGATCCAGCTGACCCGTGCCGGCAAGCCGTACTGGATCGGGCTGATCCTGACCGGCTCGCTTCTCGAAGCCGCCTACATGTTCCACTGGTTCGTGCGCGCGCTGCGTCCCTCCGAGGACGCGGTCAAGGCGGGACCGGGTCTGGTTGCGCTGTTGCCGCTGTTCGGCGTGGCCATCCTTCTGATCGCCGCCGGCTATGTCGCCGCGTCAGTCTCGGGCACGGGATCGATATGGATCTTCTCGCCGCTCATCGCGGGCGCCCTGTTCTACACGGCGGATCGCCTGCCCGGCCGGGTGAAGGGCGTCGCCATGCTGATCGTCGTCGCGCTGGTGGGCTCGAGGCTCGCCGAAAGCACGAGCGGCATCGCCGGGCTCGTCGCGTGGCTGCTGCTGACCGGCAGCTTCGTCATCGCGTCGGCGAGCCTCTACCGCAGCGATGTGCGCCCGGGCTTCTATCCCATGCTGGTGGTCCTGCTGCTTTCGATCCCGGCGCTGCTGCGCTCCACGACCACGCTCGAATTCTTCTATAGCTGGGAGATCGTGACGCTGTCGTCCTGCTTCCTGATCGCGAAATGCCGCAGTGCCGGCGCGCATGTGCTGACTTTCCTGCTGTTTTCGCTATTGTCGGCTTTCTTCCTGCTGGCCGGCTTCGCCGCCGTTGCCGCGATCGACGGCAGCATCGAGCTGGCCGGGCTTGTCAGGTCGGGCCCTGACGCGAGCCGGGCGTTCGTCCTGCTGGCGGCCGGCTTTCTGATCAAGGCGGGCGCTATCGGCGTGCATGTCTGGCTGCCCGCCGCCTATACGGAAGCGGAGGACGACGTGACCGCCATGCTGTCGGCCGTTGTCAGCAAGGTAGCGATTTTCGGCCTGCTGATCGGCACCTATCTGACGATACGCACGGAGGTCGGTCTCGAGCTTGCACATGTCATGGCGTGGATCGGTGCGCTGACGACCCTGGCGGGTGCGTTCATGGCGCTGCGGCAGAATGACTTCAAGCGCATGCTGGCTTATTCGAGCATGAGCCAGCTCGGCTATATCGTCACCGCGATCGCGCTGATGAGTCATCTTGGCTGGGTTACGGCGCTCTATCTGGTCGCTAACCACATGATGGTGAAAGGCATCCTGTTCCTCGCGCTGGCGGGTGTCACATTGCGCACGGGCACGCACGGCGCTGCCGGGGCGGGTGGGCTTGCCCGCGCGATGCCATTCACTTTTGCGATGGTGCTCGTCGCCATCATCTCGATGTCCGGCTTGCCTCCGCTCATGGGTTTTGGCGGGAAATGGCTGCTGCTCGTCGCCTTGTCGGGCAAGGGGTGGTACGCGCTGACCATATGCGGGCTGGTTGCCACGTTCGCCGGTTTCCTCTACATGTTCCGCTTCATCAGCGGTCTGTTCTTCGGAGCGCGCCCGGCGGGACAGACGGAGATCCACGAAGCGCCTGTGCTGTTGCTGGTGCCGCAATTCGTTCTGGTCGCCGGAATTTTCCTCCTGTCGTTCTTCCCGAAGGTGCTGATCGAACCGGTGTCGGCGGCGATCGACCCGCAATTTGCGTCGACGCTGGTCTGGCAAGGCATGTCGCTGGAGAGCATCTATGGTTTCTGGAACCCGACGCCCGTCGTGATCGTGGTCCTGGCGGTGACCGCCGTCCTGTTCGCATTTTTCCTGCTGCTTTATCGCAGCCGGCGTCGCGATGCGGGAAGTGTCTCCGGCTTCTTCAGGTTCTACCGGCCGGTGCTGGCCCGCACGGTCCCGCCAGTCGCGACAATGTTCTGGCGCGGTGTTTCAAGCGGTGCGCTCGCTGCCGCGGGGACCGTTCGCAAGGTCTACACCGGCAACGGCCAGACCTACGCGCTCTATGTGCTCGGCTATTTCCTTGTGATTTATGTCGCAAGCACGGGGTTCGGCGGACTTTGGCCCGCAGGATGACACTGTGTCGAACGTGCGGCGGCTCACCGACACCGTCTGCACTATCGCGTCGAAGGGTTTCGGCAACTGACAGCAGGAGAACTCAACATGAGCGAACATGACCGCGATGCCGGCAAGGCACGGCGCACGGAAGTGATGGGTGCGCCATTCGTCGAGCGCGCGATGAGCGATCTGGACGGGTTTTCACGCCCGCTTCAGGACTGGCTCAACGAGCATGCGTGGGGCAGCACCTGGTTGCGCGAGGGGCTCGACCTCAAAACGCGCAGCCTGTGCACCTGCGCGATGCTTGCCGCGCTCGGCAGAGGGACGGAATTGCGTGGGCATGTGCGAGGTGCGTTGAACAACGGCGCAACCATCGTGGAGATCCGCGAGGTTTTGCTGCATGGCGCGGTGTATGCCGGCGCGCCTGCCGCCATCGAAGCGTTCCGGAATGCCCGGGAAGTATTCAACGAACTCGGGCTTCGGGTTCCCGACGAAGCGTAGCGGTAGCGGGTTGCGTCAGATTACCCGTGCGCCGTCGATCAGCGAGCGACGCATCAACCGGCCGTCGTCAGGGCGGCGATGCGCCTCGTCATGTCCGGGTGGTGGTTGAATGCAAAGCCCTTGTGCTGGAATGAAGTCGCGAAGAAGAGCACCTGATACTGGATCGCATTGGCCCAGTACTGCCACGTGTGGCCGCCGGGACGTTCCGCGTAATCATGCGGCACGCCCAGTTCGACGAGCCGTTCGTGCAGCGTGCGATTCGATTGGACGAGCGAGTCGTTGACACCGCAATCGATCGTCAGATCGATATGGGCGTTTTCAAAGCTTTGGGCGTTTTCGACTATGGCCTTGCTGTTCCAGAAAGCAGCGTGCCGGGCCGGGGTGCCGAACACGCGGTTGATACCGGGTTCGTCTTCGCATCCACGCGGATCGACCGCGCCGCTGATGCTCCCCACTGCGCCGAATGTATCCGGCCGGTCGAGAGCAATGCTTAACGCGCCGAAGCCGCCCATGCTCAAGCCCGTGATCGCGCGTGCCTGCCTGGCGGCAATCGTGCGGAAATGCGCGTCGATATACCCAACGACTTCCACACCCACGAACGTTTCGTAGCGGCTGCGCGGATCAACGGGGCTGTCGATGTACCAGCTCTCATGACCGCCGTCAGGCATCACGAGGATCACGTGATAGCGGTCTGCCAGCTTGCCGATCTGCGTATTCGCGGTCCAGTCGGTGTGGTCTCCGCCTGAGCCGTGCAGCACATAGACAACCGGGAACCGGTCGGTCTCGTCGCCTCGCGCGTATTCATCGGGCAACACCACGGTCGCGTCGAAAGACTTATGCATCGCAGCGCTGGGAATCGCGACGACCCTGGACTGAAACGCCCAGGCAGGGTTCGTGAAAAGCAGCACCACAATGAGCCAGAATGCACGCGCTGTGTTCATGGGTTGTCGCTCTTGTCCTTTCTGCCTGTCCGCAGGGAGCCCGTCCGGCATCCGGAGGCAAAGGCTTTCGAGGACTGTAGCAACGGCGACTTACAGCCAAATTTCAGCGAAGCATACGGGAAACATACGGTGTCGCTGTGAATCCCGGTACAGGTCGGCGACCGCCGAATGCGTCATGGACGCAGAACAGGGAATGTCAGCAGGATTCCCCGTGTCGGGCCACATGCGGTAAAGTGAACATTCCTCTGAACAACTATATGAATCATCGATATGCAATCGTTCCCGGACAGGCCAGACGGTCGATTGCCCCGCTACCAGCAATTGCGCGATGACCTGGCGCGTCGTATTGCGGAGGGCGAGTGGGCGCCTGAAAAAGCGATCGCCACCGAGGCAGAACTCAGTGAGTTCTATAACGTGTCGACAGGAACCCTTCGAAAAGCCATCGATTTGCTGGTGGCCGACGGGGTGCTGACGCGCACTCAGGGCAGGGGAACGTTTATCCGCCGGCCGCGCTTCGATTCGTCGTTGTTCCGTTTCTTCCGCTTCGAGTCGCTGGACGGCAAGCCGGTCCGGCCGACGGCGAAGGTGCTCAGACGCGAGCTCGTCAAACCGAACGAGACGATTCGCTCGAAGTTGCAGATGAAGGCCAGCGAGAAGGCGATTCACCTGTCCCGAGTCCGGCTGATCGACGGTGAACCGGTTTTGTCGGAAGAAATATGGCTGCCTCGCGGCCGCTTTGACGCGCTGGCGACCTTACCGCTAGGTGACTTCGAACACTTGTTGTATCCGCTTTACGAGCGCCTGTGCCGGCAAATCGTGGCGTCGGCCACTGAGATTCTGAATGTCGAACAGGCGACTGAGAAGGATGCGGCGCTGTTGCGCATCGATATCGGTAGCCCGGTAATCCTTGTGCAGCGCGTGGCCGTCGATTTCGCGGGAATGCCCATCGAATGGCGCAGCACGCGAGGTTCCGCCACCGCGTTCCAGTATCAGGTCGAAATTCGCTGACGGCGCCCCGTCCGGTGCCGTCGCCGACACCGGCTACCCGATCGGCATCCGGCGCGCGACCTGCGCGCGGTTGCCCTGTGAACCGCCTTGCGCGCCAACCATCTGCACTCTCCCGATCTGAACCGCCTCGCGTTCGGTACGTCTTTCACCCAACGCATGCCCGCATTTTGGGTCCGGGTTATACCCCATGGCATTTCACCTCTAAACATATAATCATATATATGAATACATCAATTTAATTGCCTGCCCGCGCTCACTGGCGTTTTAACGAAACGACGGGTCGAACGGCAGCCGGCAGCGACTCTGGAGCAAAGATGTCTACGTCCGTCACACCTGAGCAGCAGGTCATGAAGAAAGTGGCATGGCGGCTGATGCCCCTGTTGATCGTCATGTTCCTCATCTCTTTCATCGACCGCCAGAATGTCGGCTTCGCGAAACTGGAGATGGTGCATGCGCTCGGTATGACCGAGGCGGCGTATGGCCTTGGAGCATCGCTTTTCTTCATTGGCTACCTGCTGTTCGAAGTGCCCAGCACGCTTGCGCTGCATCGTTTCGGCGCCCGCACGTGGCTCGCCCGCATCATGATTACGTGGGGCATCGTGACGGTGCTGATGGCGTTCACAAGGTCGCTGCCGGTTTTCTATTCTTTCCGCTTTGCACTTGGTGTGGCCGAAGCGGGGTTTTATCCCGGCGTTATCTACTACCTGACACAGTGGTTTCCGCAAAGCTATCGGACGCGCGTGCTCGGCTTCTTTACGCTGGGCAGTTCGCTCGCGAACATGCTTGGCTCGCTGGTAGGCGGGCTCCTGCTTTCGCTGGGCGGGACACTGGGGCTGGCGGGGTGGCAATGGGTCTTCATTGCCACTGGCATTCCGGCAATTCTGATCGCGTTCGTCGCACTCAAGTATCTGCCAGACTCGGTCAGGGCGGCGGCGTTCCTCTCGCCGGACGAAAAACATCTCGTGCTGGCAGCGCTCGGGCGCGAGGCTTCCGTTCAGGCGAAAGCGTCCCGGCCGTGGGCTGCGCTGGTCGATCCGAAAGTACTTCTGTTTGCAGCGACCTACATGCTGATGTCGACGTCGCTATACGGTGTCACCTACTGGATGCCTACGCTGGTCAAGAGTTACGGTGTTTCGTCGAGCGTCAACGGCTTGCTCAACATGATTCCGTGGGCACTTGCGACGCTGCTTCTGCTCTGGCTTCCCGGCAAGCTCAAGCGCGAGCGGGTGGTGTTGAGGGCGATGACTGTGGTCGCAGGCATTGGCGTCGTGTGCTTTGCCTCGAGCCTCGTGCTGCCGACGATTTCGCTGCGCTTCATCGCGCTATGTCTGGGCGGGGCCTGTATCCCGCTACTGTATCCGTGCTTCTGGTCGCTTCCGCCGCGCTTTTTCTCCGGCGCCCGAGCCGCGGCGAGTGTCGCCGCCATCAACTCGATCGGCAACCTCGGCGGGTTCTTTGGGCAGAACCTGATGCCCTATGTCGGTAAAGCGGCCAACAGCCATGTCGCGCCGATGCTTGTGCCGACCGCATGCCTGTTAGTTCTTGCAATCGGGACCGCGGTTGCGTGGTCGGTCGGGGCACGTCGCCGGGCGACGCTTGCGTCTGCAACGCTGTCGCCTTGAGATGGCAGGGCAACGACGCCTGAACTTGCATGTCTTCGCGCGTGGGCTTTTCATGCACATCGCGTTCGGCCAGTTCGCATGTCAGCTCCGTCAGTTTCCAATTCGCACACCCCGCGCATAGGGCCCGCTCGCGGTAGCGCATCCGGCGCGCGTTGCGCTTAGAATCAGGCAACGGTCAACACACCCTGCCGGGGTATCCACATGCGAATTCTGGTAATCGAAGACGAGCCGAAGACAGCGGCTTACCTGAAAAAGGGGCTGGAGGAATCCGGTTATCTCGTCGACGTGGCGAATGACGGCGCCGAAGGGCTCATCCTCGCGCAGGAAGAGAACTACGACGTCATCGTCCTCGACGTGATGCTGCCGACGATGGACGGCTGGGCCGTGGTGAAGAAGTTGCGTGCCACCCGCACGACGCCCGTGCTGTTCCTGACCGCGCGCGACGACGTCAGCGACCGGGTGCACGGTCTCGAACTGGGCGGCGACGACTACCTTGTGAAGCCTTTCGCGTTCGTCGAGTTGCTGGCGCGGGTGCGCACGCTCGCGCGTCGCGGGCCGCCGCGCGAAAGCGAACTGCTCAAGGCCGGTGACCTCGAAATCGACGTCAACCGGCGACGTGTGCGCCGTGGCGCCACGCGCATCGACCTCACGCCGCGCGAATTCGCTTTGTTGCAACTGCTCGTGCGCCGTCAGGGCGAAGTGCTGAGCCGGACGCAAATCGCGTCCTATGTGTGGGACATGAATTTCGACAGCGATACGAACGTGGTCGAGGTG
Source organism: Paraburkholderia sp. GAS448 (assembly GCF_050435685.1). Lineage (NCBI taxonomy): Bacteria > Pseudomonadati > Pseudomonadota > Betaproteobacteria > Burkholderiales > Burkholderiaceae > Paraburkholderia > Paraburkholderia sp. GAS448. The sequence continues at coordinate 53,803 of NZ_JBNDKT010000031.1, read as the reverse complement.
GCGATCCGCCGGTTGCGGGCAAAAATCGACGACGACTATCCGGTCAAGCTGATCCAGACGGTACGCGGTGTCGGCTATGTGATCGAGGCGGCCGCCGACAAAGAGGCGGACTGATGGCCGGCCGCTCACTGACCGCCACACTCGCACTTGCTTTCGCCGGAACCACGCTGGCTGTTTTCGCAGTCGTTGGCAGCGTCGTGTATTTTGCGCTGGATCGCCAGGTCAAAAAGCAGGACGACCTCGACATCGTCCTGATCGCGCGCCATACGCGGCGTCTCGCCGAAGAGCTCGATACGCTGGCCGACCTGCGCAGCCACGTCGACCGCCTCACGAGCCAGGTGCTGGGTAATGGGGCGCTTGCGATGGAGGTGCGCGACCCGGCGCAGAACGTTCTCGTCCAGCACAACACGGAGAGCGTGGTCGACCCGGGCACTCCGGCACCGGCACTTTTGCGAAGACTCGGCGCATCGCAACGGATTACCGAAGACGCGATTTCCGAGTGGCACACGGCTCGCGGTGTTCCGGTACGCGGTCTCGCGGCCGATGCCGTCCTGCGCGACGGTACGATGGTCACGATGATCATCGAACGCAACATGACAGACCGCTGGCTGCTGCTCGATCGCTACCGCGAGCGCCTGTACGTCGTGGGTATCTGCGGCATGCTGCTCGCCTTTCTGATGAGCTGGATGCTGGTGCGGGAGTCGCTGCGGCCGCTGCGGGAAATCGCGCGAAGTGCCGCGACGGTCACCGTCGACCGGCTGAGCACCCATATCGAAGTCGACAACGTCCCCAGCGAACTGGCAGCGCTCGTCGCATCGCTCAACGCGATGCTGGACCGGCTGCATGGCGGATTTCAGCGCCTCTCGCAGTACACGGCCGATCTCGCGCATGACATGCGTACCCCGCTCGGCAATCTGCGGGGCTCGACGGAAGTGGCGCTCGCGCGGCCGCGTTCGAATGAAGAATACCAGGCCCTGCTCGAGTCGAACCTCGAGGAATGCGAGCGGATCTCGCGCATGATCGAGAGCGTGCTCTTTCTCGCGCGCGCGGAACATCCGCAGTTCGTCACCACGCTGCGCGATCTGGATGCGGCTCACGAACTCGCGCGGATTGCCGAATACTTCGAAGGCGTTGCCGAAGAAGCCGGTGTCCGTTTGCACGTAACCGGCGGCGGACGTCTGCGGGCCGACGCGGAACTGTTCCGGCGCGCCATCGGCAACCTGCTCGCCAATGCACTGCGCTATACGCCGCGCGGCGGCGACATCACGCTGGAAGCCGCGGAAACGCCGGACAAGGTACGTGTCACCGTTTCCAATCAGGGCAAGCCGATCGATCCTTCCCTGCTCGAACGCATTTTCGACCGCTTTTACCGCATCGATCCCTCACGCAGGAGCGACCCGAAATCGGCGGGTTCGACCGGACTCGGACTCGCGATCGTGCGCACCATCATGGATCTGCATGGCGGCACGGCGCATGCCGAAAGCGACGCGACCAGCACGCGCTTCATCCTGACGTTCGCGCGCGCGTAAGCTGCGCGGTCCCGGCAGCGCATGCCAGCCCCTTTGCAATCGGGCGCCAGGATATTTCCCGCCCTTCATCCTGAAGCCTGCGCCGAATCGAGCGACGCGCTGTTCCAGCCGCCGCCCAACGCCTTCAGCAACAACACGCTCGCATCGACGCGACGGGCCTGGATCTGGTCGGCGGTACGCTCGTTGGTGAGTGCGATCGTCTGGGCGGTCACCACGTCGAGGTAGTTGACCGCGCCGGCCTGGTAGCGGTTCGTCGTCAGCTTCAGCGAAAGCTCCGCCGCCGATGTCGCGCGTTGTTGGCTGTCGGCTTCGCCAGCGAGCGTATGCAGCGCGGACAGGTTGTCTTCCACCTGCTGGAAGGCGACCAGCACAGTCTGACGATAGTCGGCGACGGCGCCGTCATACTGGGCCGTCGCGCCCTTGAGTGTCGCGTCGCGGCGGCCGCCATCGAAGAGCGTTCCCGCGAGCTGGGCGCCGATGGACCAGAAGAGGCTCGGTGCAGTCAGCCAGGGCGCGAAGAAGGTGCTTTCGAGCCCGGCGGTTGCAGACAGGGTGAGATCCGGATAGAACGCTGCACGCGCTTCGCCGATCTGCGCATTGGCCGCGGCGACGCGTCGTTCGGCCGCGGCGATGTCGGGACGTCGTTCGAGCAGTTGCGAAGGCAGGCCAGCCGGAATCGACGGCACGCCGACCGGGTCCAGCTTCGCGGGCAAGGTGAACGACGAGGCCGGCACGCCGACGAGCGTCGCTATCGCATGCTGCAGTTGAGCGCGTTGCACGTCGATGTCGGTGTCCTGCGTACGCGTGCTCTCCAGCTGCGTTTCAGCCTGCGCGACGGCGGAGGCGTCGATTGCGCCGTCCTTCATCTGCTGCTTCAGGATGTCGAGCGCCGCGGTGTAGGCGGTGACCGTGTCGTCGAGCAGTTTTTTCTGGATGTCGAGCGAGCGTAGGTCGAAGTAGTCGATCGCGAGATCGCTCGCCATCGACAGACGTACCGATTGCAGATCCGCTTCGCTCGCCTGCGCGTTGTCGCGTGCGTTCAACGTGGCATTGCTGACGCGGCCGAACAGGTCCGGTTCCCAGCTTGCAGCAATGCCCGCAGAGTAGTCGGGCACGGTCTGACCGGCCAGCGAATGTCCCAGCACATTCTGCGACAGGCGCGTGCGCGATTGCGCCGCGCCGGCGGTCACCGTCGGGAAGAAGCCCGCGCGCTGGTAGTTGACCATCGCGCGTGCTTCCTGCAATTGCGCAACCGCTTTCTTCACGGTCTGGTTCGATACGTCGATGCGGGCTTCGAGGCCGTTCAGGTCCGGATCGTTGAACAGGGTCCACCACGGCCCGCGCGACAATCCATCGGCGGGCGCCGCGACCGCCCATCCGGGCGCGGCCTGCGGCGCGCCGGCAAAGTGGTCGGGGACGGCGACATCGGGCTTCGTGTAGGGCGGAAGCGTCGAGCAGGCGGTCAGCACGCAGGCGACGGCGATCGCGGCAGTCTTGCGGATAAAGGGAATGGGCAGCGTAAGCATGGTCGGCCTCTGTTGATCCGGCTTTAGCCGTGGGCGGCCGAAGGGGCGGACGTGGCCGCCGGCGCGGCGATTCGCACGGGCTCGCCGGCGCTGATCGAATCGCCCGGGTTGTTGATGACGCGGTCGGTCGCGGCGATGCCCGTGGCGATTTCGACATAGGTGCCGAAATCGCGGCCGATGGTCACGTTCTTCAACTGGACCTTGTTGTCGTTGCTGACCAACGCGACCGTTACGCCGTCCGGGCGAAACAGCAGCGCGCTGACAGGCAGATCGAGCGCGGGCCGCGACGTGAGCAGTGCGAGATGCACCTGGGCATACGCGCCGGGCATCAATGCCCCGTCGTGGTTGTCGACGTCGATCTCGACGCGCAGCGTGCGGCTCACAGGATCGATCGCGTCGGCGCTGCGCGTGACCTTTGCCGGGAATTGCCGGCCAGGATACTGCTGCGTCGTCAGATAGACCTGGGTGCCGGGCGTCACGTAGCTCGCGTCGTCCTGCGGCACATTCACGAAGATGCGCAAGGTGGCCGTCTGCTCGACGTGAAAGAGTTCGCCTGGCATCGCCGCGAGACCGGGCGAGCCGCCCGCCGTCACCAGTGCGCCGACATCGACGTTGCGGCTCGTAATCACGCCATCGAACGGGGCAGTCACTTTCTCGTACGACACCATCTCCGAGAGGCGCGCAACATTGGCTTGCGCCGATTCGAGCATTGCGCGTTTCGCCTGCATGTCGCTGGTTTTCGTATCGGCGTCCTGCTGCGACACCGATTGGGTCTGCAACATCTGCTGCCAGCGCTGTGCGGTGCTGTTCGCGTAGTTGTAGTTCGCCTGGGCACTCGCTTCGTCTGCGCGGGCCTGTTTGAGTTGCGCATCGAGTTCCGGCGTTTCGATGACGGCCAGCGTCTGGCCGGCTGTTACCTTTGCGCCGATGTCGGTGTACCAGTGCTGGATATAGCCGCTCGTGCGGGCGTAGATGGACGCGTCGGCGTAGGGCATCACCGATCCCGGCAGAAGCAGTTCCTGCGAAGCGGGCGCATGGCTTGGCGTAACGACTGCCACGTTCAGCGCGCTTTGAGCCGCGACCTGTTCGGTGAGCGCGGTGCTTGCGTAGAGCCGCGGCACGATGCCGACGACGAGCAGGGCAGCGGCCACTGCCACGAGGGCGACGGGCACGACGTACCGGCGCGGGCGGGTTTTCGTGCCGCCGCGAGCTTCATCGCGGTTCTCCCGAATCACATGAACAGGTTCGGTATGCGGCGCGGCGTCACGACCGGATGGAACATTGGGCGCATTCATGACGGTTCCTTTTCTATCGGTTTATTGAGCGTATCTGGGGGACGAGGCATCGGCGGCGCGTTGCGCGCGGCGGTTCGCGAGCCACGTGTGCACCATTCCGAACACCACCGGGACGAATAACAGCGTGGAGACCGTACCGATTCCGAGGCCGCCGATCACGGCGCGCCCGAGCGGGGCATTCTGTTCGCCGCCATCGCCGAGGCCGAGCGCCATCGGCAGCATGCCGATCAGCATCGCGAGCGCCGTCATCAGCACCGGACGGAAGCGGCTGAAGCCTGCGTCGAGCGCGGCGACGAGCGGTTCAGCCCCGTTCTGCAACATTTCGCGGGCGGTGTTGATGACGAGAATGCTGTTGGCCGTGGCGATGCCGATACAGAGGATGGTGCCGGTGAGCGCCGGCACGCTCAGCGTGGTGTGCGTGGAGAACAGCATCCAGGCAATGCCGGCGAGCGAGCCAGGCAGGCCGCTGACGATGATGAGCGGATCGAGCCATGACTGGAAGTTCACGACCATCAGCAGATAGACGAGCGCAATGGCGAACACGAGGCCCGTGCCCAGTCCCACGAAAGACTGGTTCATCGACTGCACCTGACCGCGAATCACGATCGACGAGCCGGGCGGCAACTGCGCGCGGGCCGCATCGACGAGGCGCGCCACGTCCGAGGCGACGCCGCCCAGGTCGCGACCCTGGGTCGAGGCGAAGATGTCGAGCACCGGCTGCACGTTGTAGTGCGATACGACGGCCTGCTGCGTGCCGCGCGATGTCGTGCCGAGCGTGCCTAACTGGTTTTGCGGATTGACCGTGCCCTGGTCCGTCGTCACAGGAATGTTCGCGAGCGTTTGCAGCGAATGAATATCGTATTGCGGCACTTCGGCCATCAGCGGATAGCTCACGCCGTTCTTCGGATCGAGCCAGAAATTCGGCGTGGTTTGCGAACTGCCCGACAACGCGATCAGCAGGTTCTGCGCGACGTCGCGCTGCGTGAGGCCAGCCTGGATCGCTTTCGTCCGGTCGACGTCGACGTTGATTGCCGGTGCGTCGCCCGGCTGCTGGATGCGCGCATCGACCAGTCCGCGAACGCCTCGCAGTTGGGCAAGCAGGCGATCGGCGACCACGCGGTTCTCCGCGAGCCTGTTGCCGACGATCTGCACATCGATCGGCGCCGGCAGGCCAAAATTCAGAATCTGGCTGACGATGTCGGCGGGCAGGAACGCGAACGTGACGCCGGGAAAGGCTGCGTTCAGCGTATTGCGCAGTTGCGCGACGTACTCTGCCGTCGGACGATGGCCGGGTTTCAGCGTGATCATGATGTCAGCGTCTTCCGGGCCGATCGGGTCGGACGAGTCGTACGTGAGATTGATGCCGCTCACCGGCACGCCGATGTTATCGAGCACCGCGGCCTGCGCGGACTGGGGGATCACAGTGCGGATCTTTGCTTCGACTTCATCCGTGAGGCGCGCCGTCTGCTCGATCCGGGTGCCGGTGGGCGCGCGCAGATGCAGGCGGATCTCGCCGGTGTCGACGGCAGGAAAGAAGTCGCGGCCGGCAAACGGGAGCAGCGCGAGCGATCCGAGACACAGCAGCAGGAACACGACGACGAAGCGGCGACGATTTTCGATCGCCCGTCCCAGCACGGCCCGATAGCGATTTCTCAGACCCTCGAAGCGGCGCTCGAATCCCGCCTGAAAGCGCACGATCGCGCCGAAGCGTCCCTGCGCCGCCGCGCCGTCCTTTGACGGTGCGCGCATCAGATACATCGCGAGGGTCGGGACCAGCGTGCGTGAGAAGAAATACGACGCGCACATGGCGAACACCACGGCTTCGGCCATCGGCACGAACAGATAGCGCGCAACGCCCGACAGCAGGAACATCGGCACGAACACGATACAGATCGACAGCGTCGAGACGAAGGTCGGCACCGCGATTTCGCCCGAGCCGTTCAGAATCGCGTCGTGCAACGCCTCGCCGTTCTCAAGGTGGTGCGAGATGTTTTCGATGGCGACGGTTGCGTCGTCGACGAGAATGCCGACTGCCAACGCCAAACCGCCGAGCGTCATGATGTTGATCGTTTGCCCGAGCGCGGATAACGCGATCAGCGAGCTCAGCACGGCAAGCGGAATCGACACGGCGATGATCAGCGTCGCGCGCCAGCTGCCGAGGAACAGCAGGATCATCGCGGCCGTCAGGCACGCGGCGATGAGCGCTTCCCGTACGACACCCGAGATCGCCGACTTCACGAACACCGACTGATCGGAAAGCGGGATGATGTGGAGCGCCTTCGGCAGGCCGGCGGCGATCTTCGGCAGCATGTCCTTGACCTGCTGGATGATCGTCAGCGTCGACGCGCTGCCGGTCTTTTCCACCTGCAGGAGGGCTGCGCGCTTGCCGTCGCTGCGTACGATGTTGGTTTGCGGCGCATAGCCGTCGATCACGTGGGCGACGTCGCGCACGTAGACGACGCCACCCTTGACGGTCTTGATCGGCAGGTTATTGAGCGCCGCGACGGTCTGCGTGCTGCCGTTCATCTCGACGTTGTACTCGCGCGAGCCGATCTTCGCGGTGCCACCTGGCAGGATCAGGTTCTGTGCGTTGACCGCATTGACCACGTCGATCGGCGCGAGGCCCTTGGCCTGCAACGCCCTGGGATCGAGCTCGACCATGATCTGGCGGATCTTGCCGCCATACGGCAGCGGAACCGCTGCGCCCTGGACCGTCGCGAGCTGTGTGCGGATAAAGCTGTTGCCCAGATCGTAGAGCGTCTGTTCAGGCAGCGTGTCGCTCGACAGGCCGAGTTGCAGAACCGGCACGGTCGACGCGTTGTACGTGATGATGTTCGGCGGCAGCGTGCCAGGCGGCAGGATACGCAAGATCGACGCGGAGTTCGAAGCCGCTTCGGCGATCGCGCGGTTGATGTCGGCGCCGGGGTGAAAGAAGATCTTCACCACTGACACGCCGTTCAGCGACTGCGATTCGATGTGCTCGATGTCGTCGACGTCGCTCGTCAACGCACGCTCGTAGTTCGACGTGATACGTTTGGCCATGTCTTCGGCCGAGAAGCCGTTGTACGACCATACGATGCTGACCACCGGAATATCGATGTTGGGAAAGATATCCGTGGGGGTACGCATGATCGCTAGCGGCCCAAGAATGAACAGAAGAACGGCCAGTACGATGAAGGTGTACGGACGGCGCAGGGCCAGTTTGACGATCCACATGGCGGTTTCCTCGGGCGTTTGGCTGTGGGCTGTCGGAGCAGGCTGGCTGCGGGATCTTGCGGGCAGGCTCCGTGATGGCGAAGTGTGCCGGCAGCCCACTTACCCGCCAGTGACTGGAAAATTACAAGTCCGTTATCTGGCGGCGGGCGCGAGCACGTTCGCTGCACGTGCCTAATGTGGCCTTGCATGAAGAAGCCTTCGCTTCGGTGTAACGCGCCGTGCGAGCAGGGGCTGCGGCTGGTGTGCGAGGGCGCCCTGAGCGCGACCGGACGGGAACTGTCGTGCCCGATGCGCGAGCGGCGCAGAAGATGACGGTCTTGTAATGCCCGTGACAGCGTGAGGTCATCCTTCATTGCGCAGAATGAAGTCGACTCTTCATCGAAGCAGGTGGGGAGCCTGAGGGCCCCGTTCATCGTGAATGAGGCCGCTACTCCTTCAAAGGTGAACCATCATGAAAGCAATTTTTCGGACCGTACTGATCTCATGTGCCCTGGCTGCGCCTGCATTGGCATTTGCTCAAAGCAACAATGAACCTGTGACCCGTGCCGAGGTGCGCGCCGATCTCGTTCGTGTCGAACAGGCGGGTTATAACCCGAGCGGCCACGATCCCCACTACCCCGCAGCCATTCAGGCAGCCGAGGCGAAAATCGCCGCGGACCAGCCGTCGCCCGCAACGACTTCCGTTGGCGGCGTGGCGCTGACCGGTACCTCCCAGTCGGGCTCGCCGGCCACGCTGACCGACACCCGGTCGATCTACTTTGGGCACTGAATTGACCAGTGAATTGACCAGTGAATTGACCACTACGGGCTGCGCCGTGCGCGCAGCCGCGATCCGCGACCTGATGCCCGGAGACGGTTCTTCACGGAACTTCATTCCACGACCGTCTTCCGGCAGTTCGTCGTCGAGGCGCAGGGCGCGTCAGGAAGGCTGCAGCAACAGACGCTCACGTCCAGTACTTCGAATCGTCGATCGATCGCTCGTAGCCCGGCGCGCGAAGCATCGAATCAGGCGCCCGAGTCCCGGCGCGCCCATCTTCTCTCCACGTTCGTGCGCTTGCCTTCGATGGTTGAGCGACTGGCGCCTGCTGCGTCGGCGTCCGCGACACCACGGTGACGTCCGTCGTATCGCCGCTGTCGATCGCTATGCGTTCGAGCGGCAACTGCGCATCGTTTCCAACCTCGGAGACGACGTCGAGGAAACCCCGCGCGTTCAGCGCGCACGAAGCGCCAATGGCCAGGCAGACGGCAGTCAGCAGACAGCCGGTTCGGAACCGTTTGAATCTGCTTGCGTTCATGATGTGTTCTCCGAGGGCACTCCCTCGAGGGAGCGCATCTAAAGGCGATCGGGCATTGAGTCAGTATCGTTGGGTTAGCGGGTACGTTCTGGCGCACCTGTCTGATGGTGTGGCAGCGCCATACCAAAGTGTGATGCGGGGAGGCCGCTCAATGGGCGCAGGATGGACCGGCCGTGGAAGCATCCCGGGGCAGCGAGTCATCCTCACCGCCCCCGCGGTTGTTGATCAAACGCTCGAAGAGCCGGCGCCCGCATCGGTCATTGGCCGGAATCAACAGCGTTCCCCGTCATCCCGGACCGAGGCGTACCAGCCTGCGACGTGCCATTCGTCGACGCGCCGCCAACCGCTTCATTGGTCGTGTGGTCGCCGTTTTGCGCCGCAATTTTCGCTTCGGCTGCCTGAATGTCGGACGGGTAGTTGGCATCGTCGCTTTCGCCAGGGTTGTAACCGGCTTGTTCGACGCGGACGAGATCCTCGTAGACCTGCGCGCGGGTTAGAGGGGCGGCGGACTGTGCAAATGAAAGGGCGGGGATGGCGAGCGCGCTGACAGCCAGCGTAAGGCGGATAAGCGTTTTCACGGTCAATCTCCTTCGTTCATTGAGGGTCGGCACCTGACAGATAGATGGAGCCGGAAACGACTTCCCATCAATCGACAAGACGTATGAAGATGATAGATAGCGATGACTGACGAGAACCGGTCGTGAACATGACATTGTTGTCATCTCCGGGCGACCGTCGGTTCCGGCATTGGGGGCCGTATTGGTAAGCGCCCGCAGACGCCACCGAAGCTGCGCCTCCTACCGCTGCGACCCATGCCCGGTCATGCTGGAGAGAACACCATCACGCCGGATAAGACCATGGAACAAGGCGGCCGCGATATGCATCAACACAATGACGAAGAGCGAGGCCGCCAGCCATGTATGCAAGGCACGCAGCAGCGCATAGAGCCGTTCGTCGTGCGGCATGACAGGCGGCAGGTGTACCGGACCGTAAAGTGTGACAGGATAGCCGGCAGCAGACAACATTGCCCACCCGATTAAAGGCATCGCAGCCATCAGCACATAGAGCATCAGGTGCGACAGCCTGGCGACGAGACGCTGCGCAGGCGGAATATCGTCAGGCAGGGCTGGACTGCCGCGCCTGATCCGCACTCCGGCCCGAATCAGCACCAGCACCAGCAGGGCTACGCCCAGTGGCCTGTGGATGGCAACGAGCGTGTCGTGAGCGTGGGACACTGTCGCAACCATCCCGACTCCGATAAACAACATCGCGAGTATCAGTGGCGCCATCGTCCAGTGGAGCAGCCTCGCGAGCGGACTGAAATGTGCGTGCGCTGGCGTCATGAGCGGTCTCCTTTCGGCGGTTGTTGATGAACGTCCGGATGCAGCGCTTCTTCGCGCGTGCGACGGTTGTAGGAAACGGAATAGGCGGCTGAGCGCGCAGCGAGCAAGGGATCATCCGATGGGCGAATGCCATCCGGCAGAACCGTCGGATCGAAATTGACGTCGCGGCATGCGCCGTCTTCCTGCGATGTCGCGCGTTCGATCACCAGCGTGCCGGCATCGATATGCCGACGGTTGTCCGGCCATTGGACCGTGGCGTCGTTCGTGATGTCGCCGGGCGCGGCGACGGTCACGATCAGATGCCAGCGCAGACTGCCGGCCTGCAGTCGTCGCGCCAGATCCGCTTGCAGAAAGTTCTTCCCGTTCTTCTCAGCGTCGGTGAGCGGGGCGTAGGGCGTCTCGGGAACCATCGCCCAGCGCACGGCCTGGCTCTTGCCCGAGCTGTCGACGAAGCGGAACGCGTTGATGCTGTAGTACGCAGCGTTCGCCAGACTCGACGATGGCGGATGCGCTTTCACCCAGTCCTGAAATGGACGCGTCTCGGGATTGGCAGCGTAAAACGCTTTCAGTCTGGCCGGGTCGGGTTTGCCGGTGGCGGGGTCGGGCTGCGCCGCGACAAGCTGCTGATAGAACTGTTGCGGCGTGTGCACCACGAAGAGCGGCGTCGAATTCATGCCGGTGCGCCATTGCTCGCCGTCGCGCAACCTGAACAGCAGAGCCATGCTGCGAACTGGAACGCTGACATCGGGTGCGGACGGATTGCCACCCGGAATGGCGAAGCGGCCGATCACCGGCGTGCGCCCCGGTGCGAACACTTCCGCGCGCGACAATGGCGCTGCGCCGCCGTTGCTGTCGAAGTAACCGGCCACGCAGATGCCCTTCGCGTGGTTGCGGCGATATCCTGGATGAGGCCCGGCATTAGCCTCGAAAGCGTTGACGATGCGAGGCGCGGTCAGGCGTGCCGGGGTGAGCCAGCCGCCTACATACGCGAGGCCGACCGAGAGGCTCAGGACGATGGCACCGATCGCAGTGAGCCGGCATGGCACGCATAGATGGTCGGGTGCCGGGGATGAGGGCTTGGTCACAGGCGCTCCTTTGCGTTTGTTCAGGTTCACAACCACAGGTGAGCAAACACACGGGAAACGCGTCTATTCCACGGGAAGTGTAAATTGCTGGTCGATCGTGCCTGGCGGCACGTGCAGGTGCCGAGACGGGAACTCAGGCGTGTGGTCCCTCGTATCCGGCCCGATTCGCCCGGCTTCAGTCCTTCGGGCGAGTATGAAGAATGTCCGCTGCGAGGTCGCCCGGAGACACCTGGGCGGTCGCGCGGAACGCACGGCCGCGCCGCTCAGGGAAGGCGCCCCGAGCGGCGGCATGCCGCATGGACTCATTCTCCGCCGTATTCCGCGTTCAGTTTTTCCAGCGTACCGTCTTTCTGTGCCCGCAGATATTCCTCGCGGACCTCGGCACGCGTCTTGCCGACCGGCGCACCGCCGGCGCTGGTGCCTCCGGACGGGGCACCGACTGATTCCGACGCCATTGCGGCGTTACTATGGGACGCGGCATTCGATGTGCCCGCGTCGTCGCCCGCATAGGCCTGCGTGACGCACAGTGCGAATGCGGCAATAGGGATCAAGGTCAAAGTCTTCATCGTGTTCTCCATCATCTTGCGTGGTCATGTCCGAAGCACATCGATCCGGCAGGATATGCGTCGGGCGTTTCGCGTCGCTTCAAGAGAGGGAACCGTGGCCGGTGTGAGGAAGCGGAGCGCGCTCCCCAGCAAACCACATTTGCGCTTCTTTTATTCCCGACAAACCCGTTTTTCTCGCGGCACGGGAGAACGGACGGAGTCAGGTTGTCGCGCGAGCCAGCTGGAGAACGTGTAGCGACCATCGGACCTGATTCATCGATCCGTCGCCACTTTCCGATGCTTTATGGTCGGCGTATCCGGAACTCCCAGCCTCCCTCGTTCCAGGGAGGCTGCCGGTAGCGTGAATGCGGCTAGTGTCGCCAGCCGTGGCCATAATAACCGCCGAATCCTACGCCCACGCTGACAGCCGGTACCGCGTAATAGCCCGGCGCGTAGCCGTATGCGGGGGCGGGCGCGTAAGCATACGGGGGAGCAACGATACATCCGCTGAGTCCCGCTGTAAGCGCTAAGACACTCAAAAGTCTGATCATGATTACTCTCTTGTGTTGCATCGCAGGAAACGTTGCGGGCACTGTCAGCAATGACGTGTTCAGGAACATCGGCGCGTGCGTCAAAGAGGCGGCGGCATTCCGGTCGCGGCAGATCGCGGCGAACGCTTCGTGCGTCTGTTAGACCGCGCAACCTATGTTCGGGTTTCACACGGACCGCGTGACTGGCGAGTGCGCCAGCCGCTTCACACCTTCGCGCGCTCATCGAGCACGTCGGTGGTCTAGTAACGTTCCAGCCGGTTGCCGTCGATGCGCACGTGGTCGCCCTGACGGAGATCGCCAAGGTTTGCTACGTCGAACGAGCGTGAAGAGCCGTCGCTGACCTGCACAACGATCCGGTAGCCACTCGGTGGCGCGCTGCTGTACTGTTGGCCGATCTGATTCCCTGCCACCGCGCCGCCAAGCGCCCCGACGACAGTCGCGACGTCACGGCCGCGTCCACCGCCAAACTGATTGCCGACCACACCGCCGACGACCGCACCCACCACCGTGCCCATTACGCCACCGGTGCTCAACGCGTTGGCAGCGGCAAGCGGCTGAATCGTCGAAACGACGCCATACTGCAGACCATAGCCTGAGCCTGCGGGAGCCGGACTTCGATAAGCGTCCGTGCTATCGACGGGCTGTGACCAGGCAGGCTGCGCGTAGGCCGGCTGGGCGTATGACGGTTGCACGTAGGCTGGCTGCGTCGGCATCGAGGCGTAGGGTGCGCTCCCTCCGGGAACCACACATCCGCTCAAAGACAGGGCCGTGCACAGTGCGATATAAAACGTGGGCTTAACAGATTGAGTGTTGTGCATGATGTTCGCGACATCCTCGCGCCGTATGTCAGTTTGTCAGTTTGTCAGTTGGCCTGGTTTCAGGTTCGGCGAGGAGTATAAGGATGCGTTATTCGATATGTTTGCCGCGGCGCGTAACAGTGTGTAAGTTGTTTCGCCGCAGGCGTTACACGTGCAGGCGTGGCCGGCGTCCGATAGCGAGTCGTCGTGGTCACCAGGGTCCGTCATGGATGGACAGTCACTACACGAAGACGCCAGAATGACTCATCGCTGGCTTGTGAGGAGGGCAGCATGAAACACTGGATTGCGGGACTCTCGCCAGGCGCCATGGCGGGTCCGTTGCTGCTGGCGGCTGTCACCTGCCTGAGCGTTGCGCATGCCCAGCCCGTCGAAACAGGACCCATGAGCATCGGGGGCTCGCTCCTTGTCGAGGGGCCGGTGACAGTGCACGGCCCGCTCAGCGTCGCAGGCGATATTTGGGTTCATGGTCCACTCACGACCGCGTGGGTTGCGCAGCTTTCCCCGAATGATCCCGCGATCCGCAGGGGGTGGGGCGGAAAGACGTTTCACGGACCGCTCACCGTGCATGGTCCGCTGACCGTGCACGGCGATCTCGAAGTACGCGGGCCGCTCACTGTGGACGGACCTGCGGGTGCCGTCGGGAGCGTCGATGCAGAAGGCCCGATCGTCGAGCGTCGTTGAGCAGCATGAGTAGCCGGACGCGTTGCAGGCTACGCTGGTGCCATCGCGCGCCCGTATAGACCCGCCTTCCACACCTCAATCGACACGCTTGATCCTGACGAGTCGAAAGACCTGCCGCAGTTCGAACCCAAGACGTTCATACAACCCGATAGCGGCTTGATTGTCACTGAAGACATGCAGGAATGGCGTGTCTCCGCGCCGCTCGATCTCCCCACACAAGACGTTCACCAGTCGCCCGGCAAGTCCCCTTCCACGATGTGCGTCATGCACGCAAACCGCGCTAATCTCAACGTACCCGTCGATGTGCATGCGCTCACCCGCCATCGCGATGAGTTGCTCCCGTTCGCGGTATCCGATGTAGTGACCCGTCTCGTGTGTGCGTGTGCTGAAGGGACCGGGTTTTGTCATGCTCGCAAGCTCCAGCATGTCGGGTGCGTCGAGGTGGCTCAGATGGACCATCTCCGGGTCATCCACGCTGTCAGGCGCACGGCCCGTGGCCACCATTTGGACCATGCCAAGCTGCTCTGCGCGCAGGCCCTCGACCGGTTCCATGGTGTCGGGCGCCAGCAACGCCACCTGCTCGCCGGGCTGCAGCAGCCCATGGAGTTCCTGCCAGGCCGCTGCAGTATTCGACACCACCGCCGCGAACGGTGCGATGTCCGGTTGGTAACGACGGGCCAACAGGCCGCCAGCCCCGAGATGCGCATGGCGGGTGGCGAGAGCCGCCCAGACGGGATTGTCGAGGCTATGCCCGGTAGACAGATTCATGCTGGCTCCTTTCGCTCGTTCATGGCTGTTCAGCATGCCGTCAGGCCGCCTTCAGCAGTGCGCCGAGCGGAAGAAGAGGACCGATCGGCATCAGGTCGAACGTCAGGAGGTTGTCGCGGCCGAGCGGCAATGCCTTCAGCAGCGAATCGGCCTCTTCGACCGAGTCCACATTCATCAGGAAAATCACGCCTTTCATTCCGTCACGCAGCCAGAACTGCTCCATCTTTCCATCGAGATAGAGTTGCAGCGTTGCCGGCACCTCATTCGGCATATACGTTTGCTGCTGTTCGGCTGTCAGGGGCTTAAGTGATCCAATGGCCATCACTTTCATGATTCTCTCCACACGTTGGGTTACTTCATCGGCAAAAGACACGTCCGGAAAACGGTGTCGACAGTGGCGGGCAGGGCAGGCAAAGTCTGTCTGGCTTCAGTGCCGCGTCTCGCGTCGAACCGGCTTCGTCGATGAGTAATGTAGGCGTCTCGCCGCTGCAGTACCATTGCCGTAAATGACAACTTTGATATCGTTTGCGCCATGAAGCTAAGCGTACTCGCCCTCGATAATGTGTTCGATACCGGCCTTGCTGCCGTACTCGACGCCTTCACCACCGCGAACGAACTGGCGGCGATGCAGAACACTGGCGCGCGTCCCTTCGACGTGTGTGTGGTGGGCATGAAGCGTCAGGTGCGCACGGCACTGGGGATGCGCATGTCGGTGGAGGCGACGGGCGCGGCCGACGGGTCCGACTGGATCGTCGTGCCGGCTCTGAGCACGAAGACGCCGGAGCAGCTGGTGCCGGCGCTTGGCCGACGCGATGTCGTCGACGCGATGGCGCAACTGCGAGACTGGCATGCCGGTGGCTCGCGAATGGCGGCGGCCTGCATCGGCACGTTCGTGCTGGCGGAATCCGGGCTGCTGCGAGACCACGACGCGACGACGACATGGTGGCTCAGTCCGCTGTTCCGGCAACGCTATCCGGACGTACGTCTCGACGAATCGCGGATGCTTGTGCCGTCGGGCGATGTCGTGACGGCGGGGGCCGCGATGGGGCATCTCGATCTCGCGCTATGGTTGATACGCCAGTCAAGTCCCGAGCTTGCCGCGGTTGTCGCACGTTATCTGCTGGTGGACGGACGCCCATCGCAGGCGCCGTACATGATTCCCGAACATCTGGCGCGCGGGGATCCGCTTGTCGAGCGGTTCGAGCGCTGGGCCCGTTCGCGTCTGGCGCAGGGATTTTCGCTGGAGTCGGCGGCGGACGCCCTCGCGACGAGCAAACGAACCTTGCAACGTCGCATCGAGGCGGTGCTCGGAAAATCACCCCTCTCGTACTTTCAGGATTTGCGTGTCGAGCGCGCGCTTCACCTGATACAGACGAGCCACCTCGATATCGAGGCAATTGCCGCCGAGGTCGGCTATGCGGATGGCGTTACGCTGCGGACCTTGCTTCGCCGGCGCCTCGGACGGGGCGTGCGTGAATTGCGAGGCGATTCGCGTTGATCCCGCAGACGAAGTCTGCCCTCAGGCAGCGACGGTTTCGCGATAGTTCGCGAACTTCGATGTCTGGCCGATCCCCGGGTTGAAGCAGTTGCACGGATCGAGTTGCTGATAGAACGCGGCGAGCGCGGGCTTCGCATGGTACAGATGACCGACGTTGTGTTCGGCGGGATATTCGGCGCCGCGTCGATCGAGCAGCTGCCACATTTTGTGTTCGACCTCGAGGCAGTCGTTCCCCTTTCTGACGATGTAGTCCTGGTGGAACACGTGGCACAGGAAGTGGCCGTAGTACAGCTTGATCGCGATCGTCTCTTCGATATCCGGCGGCAGCGTTTCGATCCAGTCGCGGTCATTGCGACGCAGGGCAATATCGAGCGCTACGATGTTCTCGACTTCCTTCGTATGCACGGCGCGATAGCGGACCGCGGCGCCGGCCGCGGCGAAGCGGTGCAGGAACGCTTTCCTGCCTTCGTCGTCGGTGCATTCGAAATAACCGCCTGTGGCCTTCGCGAAGTAGCCGGCGAGGAACACGCGCGTTTCATCCACGCTTTCTGCTGCCACTTTCAGCATCAGGTGATGCTCGTACCTGTTGCGGTATTCCTTCATGCGCACCGGCAGATGACTCAGGAATAGACGGCTCGCCGTCTGCATCACGCGGTCGGTGAAATGCGCGGGGAAGAAGCCGAGGCGATCGAACAGTGCGTCAAAGCGGCTTTTCAGACCGAACAGCGCAGGCAGGCGCGAGGTGCCGAGCCAGTTGATGGCGAGGAACGTGTCCTTGCCGTACTTCTCCGCAATATCGAATGCATCACGATGCAGGTATTCGCCCGAGATCGGCAGATGTTTGAACGCGTGCAGCGCATGGCGACGGATGTCGGTGAGTTCGTCGGGCTGGTTCGTGCCGATATAGAACACCTTCGCGTTCTGCTCGATCGGGAACGTATCGAGCCGCACCGCGAACACCATCACCTTGCCGGCCGAGCCCGACGCCTCATGGAGGCGTTGCGGATCGGCGTTGAAGCGCGCGGGCGTCCCGGCGTCGATCTCGCGCACGTGGCTCGCATAGTGGTGATCCGAGCCGGCGCCTGCATCGTGACGGACATCGGCGTCCAGGAACGCGCCGCGATCCAGCCGGCCGAGGATGTCGTCGGGTGCGCGGCCGAGCTGGATGCCCAGATGGTTGATGAGGTTCAGCTTGCCCGCTGCATCGACCCGCGCGAATACCGCCATTTCCGTGTATGCCGGGCCGCGCTGCACCAGCGCGCCGCCCGAGTTGTTGCAGACGCCGCCGAACACCGACGCGCCGATGCAGCTGGACCCGATCACCGAATGAGGCTCGCGGCCAAACGGCTTCAGCGTCTTTTCCAGCTGGTCCAGCGTCGCGCCGGGCAGGCAGACGACCTGTTTGCCGTCGTCGATCACGTAGACCTTTTTCATCCGCGTGGTGCTGACGATGACGATGTCGCGATCGTAGCCGTTGCCGTCAGGTGTCGAGCCGCCCGTAAGACCCGTGTTCGACGCCTGCGCGATCACGATCACGTTCGCCGCGATGCATGCCTGCAGCACGTTCCATTGCTCGACAAGGGTGCCGGGCCGCACGACCGCGAGCGCCTTGCCTGCGCCGAAGCGAAAGCCGGTGCGGTAGCGGCGGGTCGCGCTCTCGTCGGTCAGCACGTGCTGCTTGCCCACGATGTTGCGCAGGCCTGAAATCAATGCATGGTCGGCGTTGGCCGGGTGGCCTGCCTGTGCTGCACGGTCTGCGGACATCGGATTCTCCTCATGAACATTGCGCGCGACACGCACCGGCTTTCCGTCGGAAATTCGCGGCTGGAGCCCGCGACGCGTCGAATTGAGGAGGAGGTTAGAATCTTGCCGGCTATTAGTCCAATATCTTGAAACTGCATTTTGGAGACGAAAAAGATATGGAATTTCGTCAGTTGCGCTACTTCCTCGCTGTCGCCGAGCACCTGCATTTCACGGATGCCGCGGCGCATCTGGGCATCGCCCAGCCGCCGTTGAGCCAGCAGATCCTGAAGCTCGAGCGGGAAATCGGCACCCAGCTGTTCATCCGGCACCCGCGCCGCGTCGAACT
Organism: Paraburkholderia sp. GAS448; assembly: GCF_050435685.1. NCBI lineage: Bacteria > Pseudomonadati > Pseudomonadota > Betaproteobacteria > Burkholderiales > Burkholderiaceae > Paraburkholderia > Paraburkholderia sp. GAS448. The sequence continues at coordinate 35,564 of NZ_JBNDKT010000031.1, read as the reverse complement.
GACCGAAGCGGGAAGGCTGCTACGCGAGAGCGCGCGGCGCATCGTCGAGGATGCCCAGCAGGCGCTCGTTGAAGCACAGAACGCAGGGCGCGGCGAGACTGGACACCTGTCGCTCGGCTTTGCGGGCTCGACGGTTTTTCATCCGGCGGTCGCGACGACGATGCAGAAGTATCGGCATGCGTACGAGCGCGTCGCGATCAGTTGCGAGGAAAGCAATAGCACGCTGCTGCTCGACAAGGTCGGCGAGCGGCACATCGATGCCGCCCTGGTGCGCATGCCGCTCGATTGCCGCGATCTGGTCGTCGAACCGCTTGTCGACGAAAACATGATTGCGGTGCTGCCCGCAAACCACCGCTTGAACCGGCAGCGGCGAGTCGATCTGGCGGACCTCGCGGGCGATCCGTTCATCCTCTTTCCGCGGCCGATCGGTCCGGATCTGTACGATTCGATCATCGGCGCCTGCCGCGAGGCCGGCTTTGCGCCTTCGATCAGCATGGAGTCGCCACAGATCTCGTCGGCGGCGAATCTGGTCGCGGCGGGCTTCGGCGTGGCGGTGGTGCCTGCGTCGATGCGGCAGGTCCAGGTGAAGGGCGTGACGTATCACGAACTGCAGGGCAAGCCGCTTTCTTCGGGCATCGCGTTGATACACCGGCCGCGCGAGAAGTCGCCAACCGTACTGAACTTCGTCAGGATTTTGCGGCAGCAGAGGGCGGCCGCGCGACGATCCTGATCGCGCTATCCGACTTCCGCAACGAACCACTGATTGACTGAAGCGAAGCGGACAGCGCGCGAAAATGCGCGACCGTCAGCAGCGGGCAATCTGGTATCGTAGGCTTCACACCATGCAGGGGGGCCTGACGAGAGAGGGCCAACGATGCCGAGGCACAACCCAGCGCTTCAACGTAGCCAGAAACCCCCCATGACACCGGGGCGCAGGCGGTTTCTCGTCGTCTGCGTAGTCGTGCTGCTGGCCGCGCTAGGCTGGTCGCTGGCGGCAGCGCTCAAACCTGCCATCCAGCGCACCATCGTCATCACTAGCGGAGCGGACGGTGGTATTTACCGTGGCTTTGCGGATCGCTATGCACCCCTCCTGAAGCGCGAAGGCATCACGCTCGATATCCGTGGCTCGTCGGGTTCGGTCGAAAATTATCAGCGGCTCGTGAACCCAGACAGCGAATATGAAGTGGGTTTTATCCAGTCGGGCACCACCAGTCCGAAAGAAACAGACAACCTGCAGACCATCGCCGCCGTTTCGTTCGAACCGATCTGGGTGTTCTATCGCGGCGACGCTACCGTCGACCGGCTGGTGCAACTGCGCGGCAAGCGGATTTCCATAGGCGTTCCGGGCAGCGGGCTGCTTAACGTCTCCCAGGTACTGCTGGGCTATAGCGGCATCACCGCCGGGAACACCACACTGCTGCAAATGGATGCGCCCAAGGCATACCAGGGGCTCGAAAATGGCCAGCTCGATGCGGCTTTCTTCATCGGCAGGCCTGACGCCGCGATGCAGAAAACGCTGCTGAACAGCGATCTAAAGCTGATGAGCTTCGCCCAGGCCGATGCCCTGGCGCAAAAATTCCCGTCTCTCACCAAGGTTATTTTTCCGCGCGCCTCGACCAGCGTCGTCAACGATCTTCCGCATGCTGATGTCACGCTGCTCGCCGCCACGGCTTTGCTTGTGTCCAAAGACACGCTGCACCCGGCGCTCGTCTACCTGCTGCTGGATGCGGCCAAAACGGTCCACGGCGGCGAAGATTACTTCACGCCGCTCGGCACGTTTCCCAACCTGAACACCGAGGAATTTCCCGTTTCCGACGAAAGCACGCGCTTCTTCAAATCCGGTCGTCCGTTCCTGCAGCGCTACCTTCCATTCTGGCTGGCCAGTCTTATCGAAAGGCGGCTCTTGATCCTGCTTCCTTTCGTGGCGCTGATACTCGGTTTGCTGCAGGCGCTGCCGCGCATGATCGAGGCGCGGATAAAAAGGCGGTTCGTGGTCTGGTACCGTGAAATCAAGGCGCTCGAAGACGAAGTGTGGAAAAGCAGCCAGCCGACTCTTCACCAGATCGCACAATGGCGCGATGAAATCGAGAGCATCGATGCGAATGCCAGCCAGATACGGATTCCGTATCGCTATTTTCAGGATGTTTACGCCCTCAAGCAGGCGATCGGCATCGTGCGGGACCGGATTTCGCAGGTGGCCGAGAAGATGAGGGAATAGTTGGGCGGCCACAAGCCAGTCGCCCGCTGTTCACGCTGACGCCCGTCTACGGAATCAGGAAAAGACGGAGTGACGCAGCAGGCGGGCCGATGCTTGAATGCAGGATCCAACGTTTGATCCACCGACCAGGACTGATCATGGACTTCACACTTTCCCCAGAGTTGATCGAACTGCAGGGCCGCGTACGCACGTTCATCAAGGATGCCGTCATTCCGTTCGAGAACGATCCACGGTGTACTGCGCACGGACCGGACGAGGCGCTTCGCGCGGAACTGATCGGCATGGCGCGCGCAGCCGGATTGTTGTCCAGCCATGTTTCGAGAGAATTTGGCGGATTGGGTCTCGGGCACGTTGCGAAAGCGATTTTCTTCGAGGAAGCGGGCTATTCGCCGTTGGGCCCTGTCGCGCTGAACATCGCGGCGCCCGACGAAGGGAATATGCATCTTCTCGAAGCAGTGGCGTCACCAGATCAGAAAGAGCGTTGGCTGCGCCCGCTGGCTGCCGGGCAGATACGCTCCTGCTTTTGCATGACCGAACCCGCGCCGGGATCGGGTTCCGATCCCGGCATGCTTCAGACCGTGGCGACGAAAGAGGGCGACGAGTATGTGATCACGGGCGGCAAGTGGTTCATCACGGGCGCCGAAGGCGCGTCGTTGGCCATCATCATGGCGAAGCTCGCCGATGGACCCGCCACCATGTTTCTCGCGGATATGAAGAGCGCCGGTATCGTGATCGAACGATCGATGGGGTCGCTCGATACGTGCTTTCCCGGCGGCCACGGTGTGGTGCGTTTCGACGGGCTGCGCGTTCCGGCGTCGGACGTGCTCGGTGCGCCCGGCGAAGGCTTCAGGTATGCGCAGGTGCGTCTGTCCCCGGCGCGGCTGACGCATTGCATGCGCTGGTTAGGCGCCGCACGGCGCGCGCACGATGTTGCGTCGGCATACGCGCGTGAGCGGGAGGCTTTCGGTAAAAAGCTCGGCGAACATGAGGGCGTAGGCTTCATGCTCGCCGACAACGAGATGGATCTGCACATCACCCGTCTCGCCATCTGGCACTGCGCGTGGGTTCTGGACCAGGGCGCGCTGGGCAAACACGAGTCGAGCGTGGCAAAGGTCGTGTCGTCCGAGGCGTTGTGGCGAACGGTTGATCGATCGGTTCAGGTGCTGGGCGGGCAAGGTGTGACGCACGAAACGGTAGTCGCGAGAATTTTTGCCGATATGCGCGCGTTTCGAATCTACGACGGCCCTTCGGAAGTGCATCGGTGGAGCATCGCGCGCCGGATACTGCGGGGCGCCGCCTGAGCATTGAACCTGATAGCGTCTGGCGTCGTCCGTTCAACAGGGGCGCGGCGCGAACCGCGCTCAACGATTCAGACGAGTTCCGCAAGGCAGGCGTCGAAGGTGGCGATCAGACGGTCGACGTCCGCTTCCGACGTTTCCGGGCACACCAGCATCATGTTGTGAAACGGCGTGATCAGCACGCCCCGATTGAGCATATACAGGTGAACGATGTGCTCGAGTTCGCCATCCAGTTGCCGGCCGGCGGCTGTGCCGTTACGCGGTGGCGTCGAGGCGAACTGGAATTCGGTGCGCGCGCCGATGCGCGTGACACACCACGGCAGTCCGTGACGGACGATTGCCTCTTCGAGGCCTGTCGCGAGTCGCGCCGCGAGTGCGAACATGTGCTCATAGGCCGCATCGGTCATGACCTCCTCGAGTGTCGCGCGGATCGCGCGCATCGCCAGCATGTTCGCGGTCAACGTCGTGCCGACACCGGAGTGCCCGGGCGGCGCCTGAAGCTTCGCTCTCTCGGCGGCTTGGGCGAGCGCCGCGCTAAAGCCGTACACCGCACACGGCACGCCGCCGCCGACCGGCTTGCCGAGCACGAACAGGTCGGGCTCGATGCCGTGCGCGACCGAGTAGCCACCCGGACCGCTACTGATGGTATGTGTTTCGTCAATGGCCAGCAGGGTGCCGTGGCGACGTATCAGTGCGGCCGCCTCGCGCCAGTAGCTGGGGTCGGGCAGCACCATGCCGATGTTCGTCATGGCCGGTTCCGCCAGCACGCACGCGACTTCGCCATCCTTCAGCGCGTCCTCCAGCGCGGCGAGATCGTTGAACTCGACGACGCGCGTGTATTCGAGCAGATCGTGCACCTGCCCGATCAGACTGTCGCGTTGCGCGGAGCGTCCGTTCACGAGATCGACGAACACGTCGTCCACCGTGCCGTGATAGCAGCCGTTGAACACGACAATCTGCTTGCGGCCGGTTGCCGCCCGCGCCCAGCGGAGTGCAAAGCGGTTCGCATCGCTCGCGGTCATGGCGAACTGCCAGAAGGGAAGCCGGAAACGGCGCGCGAGTTCTTCGCTGACCCACACGGCATCCTCGCCCGGAAGCATCGTCGTGAAGCCACGCTCTGCCTGGGCGGCGAGCGCACGCGCGACGGGGGCCGGCGAATGGCCGAACATGGCGCCGGTATCGCCGAGGCAGAAGTCCGCATATTCATGGCCGTCGACATCGGTAAAGCGTGCGCCGTGCGCGCTCGCGACAAACAGCGAGAAGGGCGTCGACCAGTCGTTCATCCAGTGCAGGGGGACGCCGAACAGCAGATGGCGTTTCGCCTGAGCCGAGAGGGCGCGTGATTCTGGCATTGCATTCGCAAAAGCGATGCGTTCGCGTTCGAGCAGCGCCTGCGCACGCTGCCAGTTCACACCATGGCGGAGAGTCAATTGGGGTTCCTTTGACGATGGTTCAGGAAGCGCGTCGCTCGTGCGCCGCCGCCCTTCCTGCCGGGATGGTGAATGTTTCGGTTACGCCTGTCATGTCATGCGGGCGAAGGCCTGTTCACAGGAACCAGCGGTACTCGCGCGTACTGATTTCGTTCATGAAGTCCTGCTGCTCCTGACGCTTGTTTTCACAGTAGACCATGACGAACTCGTCACCCATTCCTTCACGTACGACCGGATCGTTCTGCATCGCGGCGACGGCGGCGAGCATGTCTTTCGGGAAGTCGATGCCACTCCCGCGATCTTCGTTGAGCGGCGCGATGGGTTCGAGCGCCGCGTCCAGACCGTGTTCCATGCCGGTGAGGATCGCGGCGAGGACGAGATAAGGGTTGGCGTCGGCGCTCGCCAGCCGATGCTCGATGCGCAGGTTGCGGGCATCCGACTCTGGGATGCGGATACACGCGTCGCGGTCTTCGAAACCCCAGCTGGCGCGGCTGGCCGCATTCACCATCGTGCCGTAGCGCCGGAAGGCGTTATGGTTGGGTGCGAAGACAGGCATGCAATGCGGCAGCAGCGCAAGGCACCCGGCCACGGCCTGACGCAGCGGACGTTGATTGTCGGCCGCCAGCAGATTGTTGCCGGCCTCGTCGTACAGGCTCACGTGCACATGCATGCCGCTGCCCGGCGCGTGCAGATACGGCTTGCCCATGAAGCTGGCCCGATAGCCTTGTTGCAGCGCCACGCCACGCGTGCTGCGGCAGAAGAGAGCAGACCAGTCGGCGGCGCGCAAGGCGTCGTTGTTGTGGGCGAAGTTGATCTCGAACTGTCCGGGCCCCAACTCCGCTGTGATCACCGTGGCATCCACGCCCTGCTCGCGGGCCGCTTCGACCATCTCGTGCAGCACGCTGGAAAAGCGTGACAGACGTTCGATGTGCATATTGGGCTGATCGTCCGGGTCGTCGCAGAGCCGGTCGCGCGGGTACTGCGGCAGGCCGTCTGCAAGCCGCGCCGCGAACAGGTAGAACTCCAGTTCGAACGCCACGACCGGACGGATGCCGCGCCGTTCCAGGCGTTTCAGCACACGGGCCAGCACTTCACGCGGTTCGAATTCGATAGGCGCGTCAGTGCCGTCCGAACTGATCAGCATCTGCCCCAATGGCTGGCTTTCCCATCGCACCGGCTTGAGCGTGCCGGGGATCAGGCGGCGTGTCGCGTCGGGATCGCCGTCCTTGAAGCAGTAGTCGCCGATCGTGTACAGCCCGCCTTGCGTGCCCAGCAGCACGCAGTTTTGTGGCAGCTTGAGCAGGGTGCCGGCCGCGACCTTCTCGAGGGCATCGACGGGATATCGCTTGCCATAGAAGTGGCCAGGAATATCCAGGCAGATGAGATCGACGTAGCGGACCTCGGGGTGAGCCGTACGGAACGTACGCACTTCGTTGATCAGGTCCGGGGTAGGGGAAGCCATGTTCTCGTCCTTCTCGTGCGACAAATGCTGAAAATAAGTAGACCAGATTTCCGTCAACGCAACGTCGGCCCGCTCGGCGAATTGCGACTGAGTCCCCGATCTCAGGTGAATACCCAGATTACCCGCGTGAGCTGGTCGGAAAGATTGGCGTAGCGAAACCGGGTATGCGCGGGCAGCTGGAAGGCGTCGTTGGGGCCGAGGGTGACTGGCTCTTCGTTCTCCGCCAGCCAGACGGTGAGTTCGCCTTCGAGGACGAAGCCGCCCTGTTCGTCGCTATCGTTCACGGGCCTGTCGCCGCTGCTGGCGCCGGGGGCGAGATGGCTTTCGAGAATGGAAAAGCGTGCGGACATGTTCGGCGACACCAGCACGTCGGTAATTCCAGCGGCGTAGTACACCGTGCGGCGTTCGCCGGGACGTGTGACCCAGGGCAGCGTGCGCGGCTTGCTCAGGCTGTAGAAATAGGTGGTGGGCGTGCCCAGAGCCTCGCCGATGGCGGTCAGGTCGGCCACGGTGGGACGCGAAAGACCGCGCTCGACCTGGGAGAGGAAACCCACCGAGCGACCGATCCTGTCCGCCAGGTCGCGCAAGGTGACTTTCTTGTGCTTGCGCAGATCGCGGATCAGGATCGCCAGACCTTCAATCTCTTCCTGCTCATTCATTGCAGCGTCCCCACTCAGACTGTGTCACGCAGACGGTACCAGGCCTTGCCGATGGCCTCCAGCGGCGCCGCCAGGAGTTCGCCGCCGGGAAAGCCTGCATTGCGGATGCGCTGGTATAGAGCCAGCAGGCGGTCGTCACCCAGGATGGCGTCAGCGACGGCACGCGCACCCGCCAGTGTCGGCAGCACGCCATGACCTGAAAAGCCCTGCAACCAGTAGCGCTGATTTTTGCGACCGATATCGGGCGTGCGCCGGATACTGATGTCGATATGCCCACCCCAGGCAAATTCGAGCTTCACGCCGCGAAGCTGCGGGAACGCCCGTTCGAGGTGGGGCCGGGTGGCTGCCGCGATGTCCTTTGGAATGCCGCCCAGGTATGTGCAGCCACCGCCGAACAGCAGCCGGTGGTCCGGGCTCAGGCGGAAGTAGTCGGGCACAAACTGATTGTCGATGACGCAACTATTGCGAGGCAACAACGAGCGGGCCAGGTCCGGTTCCAGTGGCGCCGTCGCGACCTGATAGGTGCCGACCGGCAGCAGGCGCTTCGACAGTTCGCGGTCGAGCCGGTCGATATAGGAATTGCAGGCAAGGACGAGGACATCCGCGCGCACCTCGCCGCGGTCGGTGCGCGCCACGTAGCCGGCGGGTGTTTCGCGGTATTCCAGTACGCGGCTTTGCTCGAAGATGCGCCCGCCGGCCTGCTCGATGGCGGCTGCCAGCCCTTGAGCCAGCTTCAATGGATTGAGATGCCCCGCTTCAGGATCGTACAGCGCCGCGCAGTAGCGCTCGCTCGCAATCCACTCCGGCATCTCCGCACGGGGGATGAAGCGCAACCGGTCATAGCCCCATTTCTCTGTCGCTTCCTCGAGGGCTTGCTGCAACAGGCCGACGCGGCGTGGCTTGACGGCGGTCCATAGACTGCCGGCGCGGTAGTCGATATCGAAGCCGTGCCGTTCCGGCAGTTCACGTATCTCACGGGCGGCCCAGCGCATGCTGTCCCATAGCTGGTGCGCCCCCGCAAGGCCCAGCGCGTTCTCCAGCGGTTGCATGTCGCAGGACCAGCCAGGCAACGCCTGCCCGCCGTTGCGGCCAGATGCCGCCCAGGCGACACGGCTGGCTTCGAGCACGGTAACGCGCCTGCCGGCCGACGCCAGCCGCAGCGCGGTTTGCAAGCCGCTGAAGCCGGCGCCGATGATCAGCACGTCGGTGTCGAGGCGCTCTTCCAGCGTTGGGCGAAGCGGAATGGGGGCCGCATAGGTGCCGGCGTAGTAGCTCGCGACGTGTTGAGCCGACTGATGGAACATGGTGTACCCGGGTGAAAAAATCAGTCGAAAAGTTCATGAAAAATTATCACGAAAATTTCATGCCGGCAAGCAGGGCGAATAAGAGGTATGTCTGCAACCGGAGGACGCCGTCATTCAGCGCGGAACGAATCAGGCATGGAGCAACCGTTCAACGAAGACCGCGCGGATCATTTTTATTCTGGTCGATGGCGTGTCTTCGGCCGGTCTCGATTCGCGTCGTAAGACGCGAGGCAACTAGCACTTACGATGCGTCGCCGAACACGTCAGGAGGAAGCCACGAGCCGCGCACCTAGCCACGTACGCAGCGCGTCGATCTCATCCTCGCACACCGAGTGCGGCATCGGATACGCGCTCCATTCAACCTTGCAACCCTGGGCGATTGCAAAGTCGCGCGCGGCTTCCCCCAACTGGATCGGCAATACGTCGTCGAATCTGCCGTGTGCGGCAAAGACCGGCGCCTGTCGGTTCGCCGCACTCAACTGGCTCTCGATAAAGCGCTGCGACGGCACATAACCGGACATCACGATCAGCCCGGCAAGCGCATCGGGGTGCGTCAGCCCCGCTGAATAGGTCAACGCCGCGCCTTGCGAGAAACCCGCGAGAAAGATGTTCGAAGTGGGAATGCCGCGCTGATTCTGCGCTTCGATCAAGCGGCGCACGGTCACGCAGGATGCTGCAATACCCGCCTCGTCGACCTCGCGGTTGATGCCCTGGAACGACCGGATGTCGTACCACGCGCGCATCACGTAGCCGTTGTTCGCGGTAACGGCAATCTCCGGCGCATTGGGAAACACGAAGCGTACGGCGGGTGCATCGGATAAATGCAGTTCGGGGACGAGCGGCACGAAGTCGTTGGCGTCGGCGCCGAGGCCATGCATGAGGATAACGGCGAACTTTGGGGCCGGCGCAGTTTCGATTTCGATGGTCGTCGACAGGTCGGTCATGATTTGCCACTCCTCAGCGTCAGGAAAAGTTCAGATGATCGGGATCAGTACAAGCAGGATACCGCCAAGCGACACGAGCCAGACCAGCGAGCGGATATACGAAACGCCCGCGGCATAGAGCGGCACATAAACGACACGCGCGATCAGATAGAGCCACGCGCCCCAATGCGTCAGCGCACCTTCGCGGTCTGCCACGTGGGCGATCAGGATCGCGGCGGCGAAAACCGGCAGGGTTTCGAAGAGGTTGCTTTGCGCGCGCATGAGCCGTCCCGTGACTTTTCCCACCGGTGCCCCTGGTTCGTCGCGTGGACTCGCGTTATAGGCGAGGCCACACTCGCGATTGCGAAGCATGGCTGGAACAAGCACCTGAACGAGGACAAGAACCAGGGTCCAGGCGAGGATGGTCAGCTCGATTGTCATTGTGTCTCCAGTCGTCAAGGTCGGGTGCGAAGACTCTATTGCGGTGCTATTGAACCTATGCAGCGTGACCGATTCTGTTCAGCATGGCCGCCACGAACTTCTCTGTCACGGGAGGCAGGGTGCGTCCACGCTTTTTGATCAGCGCGATCGGCCGGACAAAGGCTGCATCGTCGATTGGCCGGGCAACCAGCCCCGGCTCCGCCAGAACCTCGCGCGCCGTGTCCGGAAGAATGGTCACGCCCAGGCCCCCGCGCACCATCGCCACGGCAGTCATCATGTAGGTCGGCTCGCAGGTGATCTCGGGCATGTAACTTGCGCTCGCGAGCGCGGCGTCGACCACAGCCCTGACGCTCGTTCCCTGCGCCGTCAGCACCAGCGGCATGCTGACCAGATCCTTCAATCTGACACGCCGCCGTCGCGCAAGGGGGTGTTCCTTCGGGCACACCACAACGAGACGATCCACGCCGGAATGCAGGATTTCAAACGCAGCGTCCGACAGGTCGCCCCCTGTCAGCCCGATATCGACATCTTCGTTGCGCACCAGCGTATTCACCATGCTCGCCACCACGTCGCGGATATAGAAGCCAGCGTGCGGGACGTCCTTCTTCAGATCGAGAATCAGGTCGGGCAGCACGCTGGCAGCGAACGTCGGCAGACAGGCGATTCTCACCATGCCGCTCGAACCCTCGCCGAGCGCCCGCGCGTCGATCAACACGTGCTCCATGTCGTGCAGCGACTTCTGCAGGACCGGCAGCAGTTCCCGGCCGGCGGGCGTCAACGCGACGTTGCGGCTATTGCGGTCGAAGAGCCGCACGCCGACCGTCTCCTCCAGCCGGCGAATCTGCACGGTCAACGCGGGCTGGGACAGGTGCAGGCGCGTTGCCGCTCGCGTGAAGTTGCCCGTCTGCGCCACGGCGATGAAGGCACGAATATCGCGAAGATTGAGATCCATTACGTTTTTTGATTATTGCAATCAAATCATTTCAATTGCTTTATCGAATGACTGAAATTACGCTGGATCACACTAAAAGACAAGTCTGGAGACAAGCATATGCTGCCGTTACTCGGGCTAGCCACCATCACCGTCCTGCTCGGGGCGATCCTTTCGAAACGTATGTCGCCGCTGGTCGCGCTCATCATCGTGCCGATCGCGGCTTCGCTGATCGGCGGCTTCGGGCTGCAGACAAGCAGGTTCGTGATCGACGGTCTGAAGAGTCTCGCGCCGGTCGTCGGCATGTTCGTGTTCGCGATCCTGTACTTCGGGACGATTGCCGACGCGGGCACACTGGATCCGATCATCGACCGGATACTGCGGGCAGTCGGTACAAAGCCGACGCGCATCGTGATGGGAACGACGCTGCTCGCGCTGCTGATTCATCTGGACGGCTCGGGCGCCGTGTGTTTTCTGGTGACGATCCCCGCCATGCTGCCGCTCTATGACCGTCTGAAAATGGATCGACGCGTTCTCGCCGCCGCGGTATCGATGGCGGCGGGGATCAACTTCCTGCCGTGGACCGGGCCGATGATCCGCGCGTCGGCGTCGCTTCATCTGCCGATCTCGGCGCTCTTCAATCCGCTGATTCCAGTGCAGATCGTGGGCCTCGTCTTCGTATTCGGCATGGCGTTCTGGCTCGGCCGCCGCGAAGAGAAGCGTCTCGGATACTCCGGGGCGGACGGTTCGGTGCCGATGCCGAAACGCGAACTCACACCTGAAGAACAGGCGCTGCGCCGCCCGAAGAACTTCTGGTTCAACATCGTCCTGACGTTGATCGTGCTTGGCACGATGGTCGTGATGGGCGAGAAGATTCCACCGGCAATCATGTTCATGGTGGGTTTGTGCGTCGCGTTGATGGTGAACTACCCGAACGTGGATATGCAGCGCAAGCGGATCGACGCGCATGCACGCGCCGCACTGATGATGGCCGGCATCCTTCTCGCAGCGGGCGTCTTCACGGGCGTCATGCAGGGCAGCGGCATGCTCAAGGCGATGGCGCATGCGGCCGTCGGCTTCGTGCCGCCCGCCATGGCCAGCCATATTCCGGTCGCGCTCGGCCTCATTTCGATGCCGCTCAGCATGCTGTTCGATCCCGACTCGTTTTACTTCGGCGTGCTGCCAGTCGTCGCGGAAGTGGCTGGGCAACTCGGCGTGCCGGCGGTGCATGTCGGCCAGGCCGCGCTGCTGGGCCAGATGACCACGGGCTTTCCGGTGAGTCCGCTCACGCCGGCGACTTTTCTCGTGGTCGGGCTGTGCGGCATCGAGCTTGCCGACCACCAGAAATTCACGTTTCCGCTCCTGTTCGGCGCATCGATCGTGATGACGATCGCGTGCGTCGTGCTGGGCGTTTTCGCTGTATGAATCCTGTTCGATGGGCGGTATCCGTATGACTGCAACTCAAGACGAACGCCGTGTGCGCATTGGCGCCGGCGCGGGATATTCCGGCGACCGGATCGAGCCGGCGGTGGAACTGGCGGAGCACGGCGCGCTCGACTATCTCGTGTTCGAATGTCTCGCCGAGCGGACGATCGCGATGGCGCAGCAGGCGCGACGCAAGCATCCTGAACTCGGCTACGACCCGCTGCTCGAAGCGCGCATGAGGGCGGTGCTGCCCATTGCCGTGCGCAATGACGTGCGCATCATCTCGAACATGGGCGCGGCGAATCCCCGCGCGGCCGCGCGCAAGACCGCGGAGATCGCGCTTGCGTCAGGACTCGATGGCCTGAAGATCGCCGCCGTCACGGGCGACGACGTTCTCGACGTCGTGCGGCGGGGTAATTTCCACTTCGAAGAATCGGGCGAAAGCGTCGCGTCGTTTGACGACCGCATCGTCTCGGCAAACGCTTACCTGGGCGCGGCACCGATTGTCGACGCGCTTGCCGCCGGCGCCGACATCGTATTGACTGGCCGGGTGGCGGACCCGTCGCTTTTCACGGCGCCGCTGATCCATGAATTCGGCTGGGACATGAGCGACTGGAACACGCTCGGCCAGGCGACCGTGGTCGGACATCTGCTCGAGTGCGCGGGGCAGGTGTCGGGTGGTTATTTCGCCGACCCAGGCTTCAAGGATGTCCCGAACCTCGCCCGCCTCGGCTTTCCAGTGGGAGAGGTTGGCGCGGATGGTTCGGTCGTCGTGACGAAAGTGCCGGATGCGGGCGGGCGTGTCACCGAGGCGACGTGCAAGGAGCAGCTGATCTATGAGATTCATGATCCGGCTCGATATCTGCAACCCGATGTCGTCGCCGATTTCACCCAGGTCCGCGTGCAGGAGGACGCACCCGACCGGGTCCGCGTGACGGGAGGCCGCGGCACGCCGCGCACGGAAACGCTGAAGGTTTCGGTGGCGTATGTCGATGGGTACATCGGCGAGGGGCAAATCTCTTATGGTGGCCCTGGGGCGCTCGCTCGCGCGCGACTTGCGCTCGATGTCGTGCGGGAGAGACTCCAGTTCACGGGCGTCAGGACGAGCGAACTGCGCTTCGATCTGATCGGCGTGAATGCGCTGTATGGCGAAACGGCCGGAAGGCGCGGCGGTGAGCCTTATGAGGTTCGCGCGCGCGTGGTTGGCCGCACTGCGTCGGTGGAGCAGGCCATGCTGATCGGTAACGAGGTCGAGACGCTCTACACCAACGGACCCGCTGGTGGTGGCGGCGTGACGAAATCGACCCGCGAAGTGCTCGCCGTCCAGTCAGTCCTGCTGCCACGGACGGACGTCAAACCTGCATTCGAGTTTGTGGAGGCGTGAAATGAAACTACGGGAACTCGCTCACTCGCGAACCGGTGACAAGGGCAACACACTGAACGTATCGGTCATCTGCCGCGACGCGGGTCATTACGAGCATCTGCGCCAGGAACTGACTGCAGAGCGTGTGAAAGCCCATTTGAGCGACGTCGTGCGCGGCGACGTCGTGCGCTATGAGTTGCCCAATCTCGCAGCATTCAATTTTGTACTTGGGCAGGCGCTGGGTGGTGGCGTCACGCGTTCACTTGCCCTCGACGCGCACGGCAAATCGTTGAGTTCCGCGTTGTTGGATCTGGACGTCGCGGACATTCGTTAGGCCCACGTGAGTCGATCGCAGCGTTACCGCTTATCGGGCGATTGCAGACGGCATCGCAAAGCTTCACCTCCACGCCGTGCAAAATGCTGAGGTCTGCGAGCAAGATTCATTGAGTTCTATAGACGATCGGTCTAATATCGATCGTATGGAAACGCCAACAGCCAAACCTCGCCGCGGCCGCCCGCCAGGTCCATCTCGCGACTATGGGGACGCGCGCGGCGCGCTCATCCGGTCCGGCATGGAACTGCTGACCGAACAGGGCTTCACGGCCACAGGCCTCGACGCAATGCTCAAGCGGGTGAACGTGCCAAAGGGCTCGTTCTACCACTACTTCGAAAACAAGGACGCATTCGGCCGCGAAGTGATATGCGCGTACGACGCGTATTTCTGCGCGAAGCTGGATCGTTGGTTGCTCGACGATAGCTGCGCCGCACTCGAGCGCCTGCGGGCCTTCGTCGAAGACGCCAAGGCGGGCATGGCGCGGCACGCGTTCGCCCGCGGCTGCCTGGTCGGCAATCTTGGGCAGGAGATTGGCGCACTCCCGGCCGGATACCGCGAACAGCTCGCCGGCATCCTGCAGGGCTGGCAGGATCGGGTGGCTGACTGTCTGCGCGCGGCGCAGCGTCACGGCGAACTAGCCGGGCGAGCAGACTGCGACGCCCTTGCGGCGTTCTTCTGGATCGGCTGGGAGGGTGCGGTGCTGCGCGCACGTCTGGTCAGGAACGCTGTGCCGCTGGAGATCTTTTTTGAAGGCTTCATCGCGGGTCTGCCGCGCTGATCTTGTCAGTGGCCGATCCGCAAAGCTGCCCTTCCTCTCAAACCTGTCGAAATGGGATCCATCATGTTCAATGCCATTTTTGTCGAAAAGGACAACGACGCTTATAGCGCCAGAATCGCCGCACTCAGCGAGTCGCAACTGCCGCCCGGCGAGGTACTCGTGAGCGTCGCGTACAGCACGCTCAACTACAAGGACGGTCTCGCCATTACCGGCAAGGGGCCGGTGGTCCGTAGTTTTCCGATGGTGCCCGGCATCGATTTCGCCGGCACCGTCGAAGCGAGCACGCACCCCGGCTTCGCAGCGGGAGATCCGGTTGTACTGAACGGCTGGGGCGTCGGCGAACAGCATTGGGGCGGCCTCGCCCAGAAGGCGCGGGTTCGGGGCGACTGGCTCATCCCGTTGCCCGACGGTCTCTCGCTGAAGCAGACGATGGCCATCGGCACGGCCGGCTATACCGCCATGCTGAGCATCCTTGCGCTGGAGCGTCACGGCCTCAAGCCGGAACATGGCGACGTGCTCGTCACCGGCGCCAACGGCGGTGTGGGCAGCTTTGCCATTGCATTGCTTGCCGCGCTTGGCTATCGGGTCGTCGCGTCGACGGGACGACCGCAGGAGGCGGACTATCTGAAGCGCCTGGGCGCGGCTGACATCATCGATCGCAGCACGCTTGCCGAACCTGGCCGTCCGCTGCAAAAGGAGCGGTGGGCCGCCGCGATCGATTCCGTAGGCAGCCACACACTGGCGAATGTCTGCGCAGGCATTCGCGCCGACGGTGCAGTCGCGGCTTGCGGCCTTGCGCAAGGCATGGACCTTCCGGCAACCGTCGCGCCGTTTATCCTGCGCGGCGTCAGTCTGCTGGGCATCAACAGCGTCACGCGTCCCATTGCGGAGCGCAAGGAAGCCTGGCGACGCCTGGCGAAAGATCTCGACACGCGACGCCTCGATGAGATGACGCGAGAAATCGGGCTTGCCGACGCGATATCCGCGGCAAGCGATCTGCTCAAGGGTGCTGTCAGGGGGCGGCTCGTCGTCGATGTGAACCGCTGAGTGCAGCACGTTAGCGAAGCTGGAAGAGCGAGGCCGCCCCGCGAATCCAGCCGTCACTCGCCGCCGGCCGATCCCTGCACGATGTTGCGTCAGGACCTGTCTTTGAAGGGTAAGTCGCAAAAGCGATCACGGCATGGAAAGGTTTCATTATGCGTTGGAACGCGGACGACTATATAGTCGATGCGATCCGAACAAAGGAGACACCTTGCCATGACGCAAAAAGTCTATCGCGGCGTATTTCCCGTCGCGCCCACCATCTTCGACGACCAGGGCCGTCTCGATCTGGAAGGCCAGAAGCGCGCGATCGATTTCATGATCGACGCGGGTTCCGACGGCATCTGCATTCTCGCGAATTTCTCCGAGCAGTTCGCGCTCACCGACGACGAGCGCACCGCAGTGCAAAAGACCGTCCTCGATCATGTCGCCGGCCGCGTGCCGGTGATTGTCACGACGACGCACTTCAGCACGCATATCTGCGCCGAACGAAGCCGCGCCGCGCAGGACGCGGGGGCCGCGATGGTGATGATCATGCCGCCTTATCACGGCGCCACCATTCGCGTGTCGGAGCGCGGCATCCGCGAGTTCTACAGCCGGGTGTCGGACGCCATCGACATCCCGATCATGATTCAGGATGCGCCGGTTGCAGGCACGCCGCTATCCGCACCGTTCCTCGCGCAACTGGCGAAGGACGTGAAGAACGTGTCGTACTTCAAGATCGAGACGGCGCAGGCCGCATCGAAGCTGCGCGAACTGATCGAACTCGGCGGCGAGGCGATCGTTGGCCCGTGGGACGGTGAAGAGGCCATTACGTTGATCCCGGATTTCGACGCTGGCGCCACCGGCGCGATGACGGGCGGCGGATATCCCGACGGCATCCGCAAGATCGTCGACGCCTACGCGGGCGGCGACACGGAGCAGGCCGCCGCACTGTATCAGCAATGGCTGCCGCTCATCAACTACGAAAACCGTCAGTGCGGTCTTGCAGCGTGCAAGGTGCTGATGAAAGAGGGCGGTGTCATCGCGTCGGATACTGTGCGCCATCCGCTCGCACCGATGCATCCGGCCGTCCGCGAAGGCCTGCTCAAGGTCGCGCGCCGACTTGATCCGCTCGCGCTGCGCTGGGGGAAGTAAGCGCAGTCACGCTGCACGCGATCAGCCACGGAGGTCTTGCGCGGTTCGAACGGCACGATCCGGGCAACCAACGCGGCCACAGGCGCGGCCATCGAGCGAACGTTCGGCGGTGCCAGGGCGGCGGATCTCGACGCGGCGTTCGCGCTCGCGGGGGCAGCGTTCGATACCTATCGCGAGACCTCGCTCGAAGCCAGGGCGCTGAACATCCCTGATCTCGACGACGAGCACGTCACCGCCCTCGATATATTCCGGATCCGGGCGAAACCAAGACGCTAGCCAACAATGCGCCAGGCGCTCACAAGCGCTTTACAACCCGGCCACCACGCGATCCAGTTCACCAAGGAATTTCTGCCAGCCATAGCGGGCGCCCTGATAGTTCTGCTCGTTGTCGGACCTGAAACCAGACTGCTCCATTCGAAGATGCGTACCGCCGTTCGTGGATGTCAGCGTGAAGGTAACGACGGTGGTCAATCGACCGGCCTCTTCGCCTGACGAGTTCCAGCTGTACGAGAGAAGTCTTCCGGGTTCGATAGCGAGGACTTCGCAATCGGTTACGCCGTTCCAGTGCGGCATCGGGTCGGCGCGAAGATTGAACTTGTGGCCGACGACAGGCTGAAAATTGTTCGGCATCAACCAGTCTTCGATCAGGTGGCTCTGAGTCAGGGCACGCCAGACTTTTTCAGGTGAGTGGGATATCTGACGTTCAACGACAAGCGAGCGCGTGTCGGCAGGATTCGCGGTCATGGGTCAACTTAACGTAAGGGAGGTTAAAGATATCTGCTTTCGATTTCGTCGAAAAACGCTTGGGAGAGTTGGGTGAAATCGTCCGCACCCAGACCGACCGTGTCGCCGACCTTATAGTTCAGGACGGACTTCGCCGGGTCGTACCGTTCACATATTTTTTGTCGTAGCCATTCACGCTCAGCATGGGCGAACTCCTTTCAGCAGGATACCTATTGATCCATTCGGTTCAGGAGGGATTCGAGTTGATCGAAGCGCTTGTTCCAGAAGGCGCCGTACAGTCCCATCCAGTCGACCAGCGGCGCCAGACCTTTCGGCTCCGCGCTGTAGTGGGTCTCGCGGCCGGCACGCCGGTGGCGCACCAGGCCCGCCTGTTTCAGGATGCCGAGGTGCTTCGAAACGGCAGGTTGCGAAATGCCGGCTCGATCCGTCAACGCCCACACCGTCTGTTCGCCATCGCGCGCCAACTGTTCGAAAATCCCGCGGCGGGTCGGATCGGAGAGCGCGGTGAACAGGTTATCGAACCCGGTTTGCATGACAAATCCATAACCAATGAGCTATTGATTGAATCATAGCTCGCCGGTTATGAGTCGTCAAGTGACCTGCTGGTCCGGCCGCATTCACGCCATCTCGCCGGGCTACAGCGTTTTTGAAGGCAACGTCCTGGCGAAAAAGTCCAGGACTCGTTCGATCGACTGTGTATGGACCGCGTCGCGGTCGACGCCGGGATTGTCCTTGCAGAGGTTCGCGAGGTGATCCACCGCGGCCGGCAGGCAAGTATCGAGGAACGTGTCGTGGGCCGCTCCCGGCACCAGGGCCACGTTTGCCTTGGGCAGGAACCCGCCTATGCGCCGGATGTTCGTTTCAACCGGCGCGATCACATCGGCTGCGCCGGCAACCAGCGACACTGGGATGTTCACTTCGGTGAAAGAGGTGTTGTCGAATGCTTCGCCCAGAGCCGGAGCGATAGCGAAGACGGCCTTTATGCGTGCATCGCGATACGAAGCACCGGCACGCGCGACGGACGCCGTCGCTTCCGGCGAGAGCGCGCCCGGCGCATCTGACTTGTCCTTGAGACGGTCCATTTCGGGCGGACGGCAGATAGCGTCGGCAGCGGGCGAGCGGCAGAAGTTTTCGAAGGCCGGGAAATTGGTTCGCGCACCGGCCAGTTCCAGAACCGTATAGCCGCCAAGCGAGAAACCCACGGCTCCCACCCGGTCCGTATCGATACGGGGACCCAGCGTCGGATCGGCGAGGAGGGCGTCGAGCACTTCGCTGACGTCTGTGGCGCGTTCCCACCAAAGGATGAAGCCTTCGCGCGTCAACGGTTCCAGCGCGTTATTGCCAGGATGGTTGACGCCTGCCACGACATAGCCCTGTGCGGCTAGTGCGGACGCCAGCCAGTCGAGGCTGTCCGCGCTGCCGCCGGTACCGTGCGACAGCAGGAGCAGCGGATATTTTTGATGTACGGGTGACAGCGGCGCTTTATTGACGTAGGGATGTCCGCGGAAAATCGGGGCGCCGGGCGCACCGATATCATGCGGCGCCTCGGGCAGATCGGCATCGACTGGATACCAGATTGTTGTCAGGAGCCCCTCCGTCTGAGCGCCGCGCCAGTTGCGGGCGACGTTGGGGTGAAACAGACGTACGGTCTCCCCGACGTGATACGGGGGCGCAATGTCCGCTGCGACTGCGGGCGCGGCAGCACAAGTCGAAAACGCCGCAATGAACGCGACGACGGCAACGCAACGACGAAGCATGGTCATTCCGTCCGGATGGGAATCATGAGATCTGTCACGCACCTGTGTCGTAGACCGGACCGCGGCGGGTTCCGATAGAACTCCAGGGCGGGGCGGTCGTCTGGCTCGTAGCCGCTCTGAGGCAACCAGCCTCCGAACAGGGCTTGAAAGGTTGGCGCGATGAGCGCATACGGGCCGACGAGTCGGTGGGTGGCATAGAGACCCCCCTCGACTCGCACAGGCTCGATTGAGCCAAACGGTTCAGTCGGCGTTGCCGGCACGATTCCGGCGAGGTAAGAGAAACTGCCGCTCTCCTCGGGATCGCCCGAGCAGATGCCGATCATCCGTTGATCCTTCGCGGAAGCGCCGTCGCAGCGCAGTATTTGTAGAAGTGTCCGGAACGTCTGCCCGATGGTGCTGTTCGGCCCATGGTGGCGAAGACAAAGAACATCGATGGACGGCAGATCGGTCAGTTCGACGACCGGCAAACCTGTGCCGGCCGTCTTCTCATCGCGCGTCGTCGATTTTTCTGCCTGGGTGTGTGAGGCG
This sequence comes from Paraburkholderia sp. GAS448, assembly GCF_050435685.1. NCBI lineage: Bacteria > Pseudomonadati > Pseudomonadota > Betaproteobacteria > Burkholderiales > Burkholderiaceae > Paraburkholderia > Paraburkholderia sp. GAS448. Next base: position 15,791 of record NZ_JBNDKT010000031.1, on the reverse strand, counting down.
GCCAGATTTCGTTGCCGCGTCTGGAAGGCGCTCGGGCTGACACCGGCGAAGCCGCGAAAGGCTCTCGCGAAGGCTTGTGGACTTTCGTAACCGACGTGATGGGCAATCGTGGTTACCGTGTCGGTTGCTTCGGTCAGACGATGTGCGGCCTGTGCCAGCCGCAGGCGCTGAACGGTTTCAACGACGCTTTCGCCAGTCAGGGCGCGATAGATGCGATGAAAATGGTACGGCGACAGATGCGCAATCGAAGCGAGGCTATCCAGCGTGTGCGGCGCAGCTGGATCGGTGAGAATCGCCTCGATAACAAGGGCGATCCGTCGACGATAATCGCGTTCGGTGCTGGATTTCATGACACCGGTAGCATAGCCTCTTCGCCGCGGACATACGGTGCAGACCTTGCTGAATTTTCGCCGCGTCGGCGTCTGGAACGCAAACGCATCCAGCAGGCGGCATGGCGCATCAAGCCAGCGCAGCGAACCCTTCATGGATGGCGCCGACGTTCGACGGCCGTACCACCCTTGCGACTTCGCTGCCGTCGCGCAGGAAGATCAGCGTGGGCCACAGCTTGACCTTGAATGAACGGCCAAGGAGCCGTCCGGGCCCGTCTTCGATCTTGAGGTGACGAACCTCGGGATGCTGCCCGAAGGCCTGTCCAATCAATGCCTGGGCACCCTGACAATAGCCGCACCAGTCGGTGCCGAATTCGAGGACTGTTGCGCCGGCAAGCGCGGCGACTTGCGCGCGGCTCGGCGCGGATGGTGAGTAGGGAGTATGCGTTGCCATAGGGTTCCGGGTTGCGGTCGCGGCGGCACGAGCCGCCTTTGTGATTAATGTACCGGAAAACTCGTTGTTCAGATCTGCGACGCGGTCTCTCATGCAAGCGAGTCCCCCTCTCATGGATCGCGCGGAAGATGCAAAACATAAATGTTGAGTCGATATAAACATATACAAATAGAATAATTCTCAGGTGTGCGCTTCGTCGCTACGCTTGCGTTCATATCGCAAGCGAGGACATATGGCTTCATCTGCTCCAACTTCATTTCTGGCAAGACGACGCGCGCTCGGTCTCTTTGCGGCAGCACCTGTTGCCGCTGCGCTAGGCGCACTGCATATACCAGAGGCTTATGCGGACGATCTCGGCTCGGTTACGCTCGTGCTCGGCGATCAGGCCGGTGGCACGCGCGCCCTGGCCGAGGCCGCGAAGGTGCTCGACGGGGCGCCATATGCGTTTCGCTGGGCCAACTTCCAGGGGGCTGCACCGCTGTTCGAAGCGCAACGCGCAGGAGCCGTCGATCTGGCACCGGCCGGCGATCTGCCTGTTCTCGCTGCGGCGGCAGGCGACCCGTCGCTGAGAATCGTTGCGACGCGAGTCGGGTCGGGTGCGCAGCTCGGCATCCTCGTCGGGCCGAACTCGACCATCCGCAGCGTCGCCGGGTTGAAGGGGCGCACCGTGTTCGTATCGTCCGCACGCGGAAGCATTTCGCAGTTTCAGCTTTACGGCGCGCTCGCGGAAGCGGGGTTGTCGAAGGACGACGTCACGGTCCGCTTCATCCTTCCGGTAGACGCTTTCGCCGCGTTTGCATCAGGCTCCATAGAAGTATGGGCCACCTTCGATCCGTACTATGGCATCGCGATACAGCGCGGGGCACGCATTCTGCGCGACGGTACCGGCATCAACAGCGGGCTGGGATTCATCACTGCATCCGGCGCGGCGGTGGCAGACGGGAACAAGCGCCTCGCCATTGCCGACGTCCTGTTGCGGCTGCAACGTGCTGGCGACTGGGCGCTCGCGAATCCCGACGCGTACGCACACATCTACGCAACTCTCACGCGGGCGCCAATCGATGCCGCGAAGCAGATCACGAGGCGTTCGGCGCTGAAGCAGCGTTTCGTCGCCGATGCGGATATCGTCGCCCTTCAAAAGGTCGCCGACAGCGCGTTTCATGACGCAATCCTGCCGCGCCGCATCGATGTTCGCGCGATCTCCGACACCCGCATCGCTGGCGCGTGATCGCATCACCCAAAGGCACATCGATATGTCCTCTCAAACGCAAACACTCGAACTCGCCGACCTCGAAAACGCGGCTGGCCAGCCACACGAGCGAAGCGGCCAGACCGTCGTTGCGACCCTCGCCGCGCTGGCGTGGCTGGGTGGTGCGGCAATCACCCAATGGTGGCCGAGTCTCGACGATTGGCCCTACACGCGTGAGCTGGTGATCCTTAAATTCGCGCTTGCCGCTGCGTCTGCGCTCCTTGGCGTATTCGGATGGCGCGCTGGATCATTGACACGAGACGACGAGTCGCGCGCGCTGGCATGGCTGGCCACCGCGCCGTGGTTGCTTGCGCTCGCGCTTGGCGTCAGCGCGTGGGAAATCGTGACGGCGAAGCTCGAATGGCTGCCTCGTCCTTTCTTTGCGCCGCCGCAGGTGCTGATCGGCGTTTATTTCGACGATTTTCCACGGCTGTCCACAAGCGTCGTCCATTCTCTTGGGCTGCTCCTGTACGGCTACGCGATCGGTGCGCTGACCGGCTTCATCGTGGGCGTGAGCATCGGCTGGTCGCGTGCGGTCGGCTACTGGCTGCATCCGGTGTTGCGTTTGATCGGGCCCTTGCCCGCCACCGCATGGCTGCCGCTCGCCTTTTTCTTCTTTCCGTCGAGTTTCAGCGCAAGCGTTTTTCTGATCGCCCTGGCGACTGCGTTTCCCGTAGCCGTATTGACCTGGTCTGGTGTCGCGAGCGTCAATTCCGCCTACTACGACGTCGCCCGCACGCTGGGCGCGCGGCCGTCGTTCCTGATTCTGAAGGTCGCGATTCCGGCTGCGCTGCCATCGGTGTTCGTCGGCCTTTTTATGGGGCTTGGCGCGTCGTTCTCGGTGCTGATCGTCGCCGAAATGATGGGCGTGAAGGCGGGGCTCGGCTGGTATCTGCAGTGGGCGCAGGGCTGGGCCGCGTACTCCAACATGTATGCGGCGCTGCTTGTGATGGCGCTGATGTGTTCCGGTCTGATCACGCTTCTGTTTCGCGTACGTGATCGTCTGCTGGCCTGGCAAAAGGGAATGCTCAAATGGTAGCTACGTCCGAAGTTTTCATCTCGTCCGGCGCGCTTGGGTCGGGTCACGTCCGCGAGGGCGCTCGTATCGAAATACGCCACGTCAGCCATCGCTTCGCTCTGCGAGGTGAAGCGCTGCCGGTTCTCGACGACGTGAGTCTGTCCGTCGAACCGGGCGAATGTGTCGCGCTGCTCGGCCCAAGCGGCTGCGGAAAGTCGACGTTGCTTCGCCTCGTGGCGGGTCTGGAAAAGCCCGTGGCGGGAAGCTTGCTTACGAACGGCGTACCTGTCGATGGACCTGATCCGTCGCGCGTGGTCGTGTTCCAGGACCCGACGCTCTTTCCGTGGCGCACGGTGCGCGACAACGTCGGATTGGGCCCGCAAGCGCAGCGCTCGGGCCGCATTGCCCCCAAGAATCCGGATGCGCGCAGTGTCGACGATCGCATCGATGCCGCGCTCGAACTGGTCGGCCTTTCGGAATTTGCCGATGCGTTTCCGCATCAGCTTTCGGGCGGCATGGCGCAGCGCGCCGCGCTGGCGCGCGCGCTCGTGAACGATCCGGCGCTGCTCGTGCTTGACGAGCCGTTCGGCAAGCTCGATTCGCTCACGCGCATCCGCATGCAGGGCGAACTGGTGCGCCTGTGGCAGGCGGCGCGCTTTTCTGTACTGCTTGTCACGCACGACGTCGAAGAGGCGCTGTACGTCGCGAATCGCGTCATCGTTCTCAGCGAGCGTCCTGCGCGGGTCGTGGCGGAAGTGCGAAACGACGCGCCTTATCCGCGTCACCGCGATGATCCGAAGCTCGTTGCGCTGCGCCGCGAAGTACTGGCTCAACTCGGACTCGATGCGTGAGCGCCAGGCCACGCCTTCACTGACCACAACACCATGCAATGGGGAATGCAAGCGATGAACTTCAATGACGACTCCGCGCCGGCGAATCGTGCGCGTCGCGCATGGCTGCGCAAGACGGCCTGGACCGCGGGTGCGGCGGCGCTGGGCGGTGTATCGCTCGGCCTTTCAGGACAGCGCGCTCTGGCGGACGACAACCTCAAACCGTTGAAGCTGTCATGGAATGCTGGCGCGATCTGCACGGCGCCCGTGCCTGTCGCGGTCAAACAGGGTTTCTTCCAGAAGCATGGGCTTCAGGTCGAACTCGTCAATTTCGCGGGCTCGACGGACCAGTTGCTGGAGGCGATCGCAACGGGCAAGTCGGACGCCGGCGTCGGCATGGCGCTGCGCTGGATCAAGCCGCTGGAGCAGGGCTTCGACGTGAAGCTGACGGCAGGCATTCACGGCGGCTGCATGCGGCTGCTGGCGACGAAGGCGTCCGGCATCGTCGACTTGCCGGGTCTTAAGGGACGCACAGTCGGTGTGAGCGACATGGCGAGCCCCGCAAAGAATTTCTTCGCGATCACATTAAAGAAGCTCGGCATCGATCCGGACAATGACGTTCGCTGGCGGCAGTATCCCGCGACCCTGCTCGGAGAAGCGCTCAGGAAGGGGGAAGTGCAGGCCATTGCCGACGGCGATCCGACCATCTGGACGCTGCGCGAGTCGGACCACTTGCAGGAGGTGTCGAACAACCTTTGCGGCGAATACCAGAACCGGGTGTGCTGCGTGCTGGGCGTTCGCGGTTCGCTGATTCGCAAAGACCGTGCAACGGCGCAGGCTCTGACTCAGGCATTGCTGGACGCAACTGAGTGGACAGCCAGCCACCCCGCCGACGCAGCCGCCATCTTCTCGGCTTACACGCCAGGCGCGGATGTCGGTCAGCTCACGGCGATGCTGAAGAGCCATACCGACCGTCATCATCCGGTAGGCGATGCGTTCAGAAAAGAGATCGCGCTATACGCGGACGACCTGAAGTCGGTCGGCGTGATCAATACGGGCACGAATTCTGACCACTTCGCGACGCGTGTGTTTTCCGACGTGCTGGCTTAGGGCGGGTGAACTGTTGACGACGTATGGCAACCGGGCTTTGGGCGAATGAGGCATCGCGCGCGTAGAACGTGCGCGGTGCCTGTAGCGCGCTTCGAGCAAGGTTGTCCCGTGCAGCGGACGCGCACGCTGCAGTTCGGGCGACGGCGCGTTGCACGATGCCCCCAACGCGACCGCGTTCGACACGCCACGATTTGCCGAACGCGGTCACTATTGCATGCGTCAGACCTCGGCGGTTTCGCCGCTTGCCACGCGCTGACCCGCAACAGCCGCCCTCACAAGTGGCAACAGGTCGCGTCCATAGGCGAGTGCATCTTCCAGCGGATCGAAACCGCGAATAAGAAACGTTGAGATACCCAGCTCGTGATATTCAAGCAGCGCATCCGCGACCTGCTGCGGCGTGCCGACGAGCGAGGTCGAATTGCCTGCCGCCCGCGTCAATGCGGTGATGCCGGTCCAAAGCCGCTTGTCGACGACATTGCCCCTGTCCGCTTCGGCAAGCAGGCGCCGCGAGCCGACGTTCTTTGGGTCTTTAGGCCGGCGCGTGAAATTGGGCGAGGCAGCGACGACGTCTTTCGCACGCGCAAGAATGGATTCGGCACGCGCCCACGCTGCGTCTTCTGTCGCAGCGATGATCGGGCGCAGCGAGAGGCTGAAGCGTATCTGCGCGGCGCGCCCATACGGTGCAGCGGCCGCCCGCACGCGCTCGATGGTTTCCCTTGCCGCTGCGAGAGATTCGCCCCACAGCGCAAACACGTCGGCATGCTTGCCTGCGACCGCAATCGCCGCGTCCGACGAGCCGCCGAAGTAGACGGGCAGATGCGGCTTCTGAAGCGGATGAATCTGCGATTTGTGGCCGGTGACACGGTAATACGCGCCTTCGTGATCGAATGGCACGTCGCTTGTCCATGCCCGCTTGACGATGTCGAGGTATTCATCGGTGCGCCGATAGCGCTCATCGTGCGCGAGGTAGTCACCATCGCGCTGCTGCTCTGTGTCGTCGCCTCCGGAGATGATGTGCACGGCGGCGCGGCCTGCACTGAAATGGTCGAGCGTCGCGAGCTGGCGGGCGGCAAGCGTCGGGGCGACGAAGCCGGGACGATGCGCGAGCAGGATGCCAAGGCGCCTTGTCTGCTGCGCAACGAACGACGCGATCTGAAAGCCATCCGGCGACGCGCTCGAATGGGCGATCAACACGCGATCGAAGCCGCCGTACTCGTGCGCCTGCGCCACCGCCGCAATATACGGCGGATTGACCGCAGGCCCCTGTGGCAAATGGATTTCGCTCGATTCCTGATGACTCACGTAGCCGATGAATTCGACGCTCATTGCGTGTTCTCCTGGTCCGATGTAGTGCCGCAGTGGGATGGAAGGGGTTCAGCGCGCGGCGAACGCGGCGCGCCCGAGATTGCCAAGCACGGTGTCGTTTTGCGGCGTGTGGATGCGCGCGCACAGCACGTCGCGATAGTGACGCTCGAGGGCGTTGTTGCGGCTGAGCCCCGGATTGCTGCTCTCTTCGAGCGCGTGCTCGACTGCGTCGATGGCGTTCCTGCTGACGAGATACTTGATCGTGGGCGCTTCGGCGGCGGTGATGTTGCCGGCCGCGCCAGAGTCGAGCAATGCACGGTTGTTGAAAAGCAATGCATCGATGCGTCCGACTGTCTGCTGAAAACTGTCGAGACTGGACAAGGGCGCGTTCAGACCCGATGGCACGCGCTCGGCGGCCCACTGCACGAACCAGTCGCGTGCCGCGCGCGCCACGCCGTCGTAGATCGCGGGAAGCAGGACGTTCATCCAGACGATCGTGACCGGGTCCATGCCGTTTGCCGGCCCCGGCTGTTGCAGGTCGACGGCGTAACCGGCCGGGACGTGCACGTTTTCGAAGATCACTTCGTGGCTGCCCGTCGCGCGCATGCCCAGATGATTCCACGGCTCGCCGAAGCGGATACCCGGTGTGTCGCGATGGACGAGCCACGTGCCGACGCGCGGCGTTGCGTCATCCGTGCGACCCCATACGGCAAACCAGGTGAGCCCCGGGCTGCCGGTCGAATAGAGCTTGCGGCCATTCAGCACCCAGTGGTCGCCGTCGAGCCTGCCGACCGTGGCCGGCAAGCCGCCACGCGACGGCGATCCCAGTTCAGGCTCCACGCGCAACGAGTTGATCAATGCGCCACGTTCGACCGCGTCTCTGGCGACTCGCTCTTTCAATGCGGCTGGCCAGTCTGGATTGACCTGCAGACGGAGGTGATACAGATACTGCATCACGAGAATCAGGGCCGTCGACGGTTCACCGCGCGCGACGGCGCGTATCACTTTCAACGCCTGAGCGAGCGTCGCTTCCTGGCCGCCCAGCGCGCGAGGCACGGTGAGCGACAGCAGGCCGGCATGCCGTAAGCGCGACAGATTGTGGTGCGGAAAGTGCGGTCCGCGGTCGAGCTCGGCGGCGCCTGCTGCAAATTCTGCAGTTAGCGCTGTGAGCCATTTGTCGGCGCGGCTGCTGTCGAGGTCTCGAAGCGCGTCGAGTGCTTCGGCATCGCGTTCGATGTCCAGAAGCGCGGTGTCGGGGTGTCGGCTGGTCATGAATTGATTCCGGTTGCGTGCTTGACGACGCGCTCGGGCATCGGCGAAGTCAGGGTGCGGCGAGCGGGAACTGTCTGTCGAAACTGCGTGTGACGTCGAGTGGTGTCTTGATGACATCCGCCCGGTGATAGAGATCGGCGGTCTTTTGCTGTTCGGCGATCAGGCTGTCGTCGATGGCAACGGGATGCAGTTGCGCGCGTTGATAGACGGTTTTCAGCACCTCGGGCGGAAGACCCGTGACGCGCGACTGCATGGCCGCTACTTCTTCGGGATGCGAGAGCGCCCATCGTTGACCTGCCGCGACCCGTCGCAGGAAATCGGCGATTTCGGCGCGCCTCGCCTTGATGGAGTCGTCGGTCGCGGCCTGGAAGCTCAACCCCGATGAAACATTGACCCCGTTCGCGATGCTGCGGTCATGATCGCGCTGTTCTGCAAGCGCGACGTAGGGGTCCCACGTCGACCACGCGTCGACGTTACCCGATGCCAGTGCGGCCTTCGCATCGGCGGGCTGCATGAAGCGCAGCGAGACATCGTCGAGCTTGATGTGGGCGCGCTCGAGCGTCGCGATTGCGAGGTAATGGCCGATCGATCCGCGCGTCGTCGCGATCCGCTTGCCTTTCAGGTCCGCGGCATTCCTGATCGGCGAGTTCTCAGGGACGATGATCGCGAGGTCAACGGGCTGCGATCGCGTGGCCGCGACTGCGCGGACTTTGGCACCGGCTGCGTAGGCAAAGATCAACGGCGCGTCGCCTAGTCCACCGACATCGATTGCGCCTGCATTCAGTGCTTCCCCGAGCGGTTGGGCGGCCGGAAAATTGAACCATTCGATCTTGTACGGCACGTCCTTCAATTGACCCGACGCTTCGAGAATGCCGCGAGTCTGGAACTGCTGGTCGCCGACTTTCAAGGTGGTTTCCGCAAGCGTAGCGAGCGGAGCAGTTGCCAGAGTGACGACGAGCAAGAGGGCAAGCAGGCGGCGCATGGGCAATATCGCAATGACGATGGAAAGATCACGATACGCACGCCCATGTTCCAAGGCAAACGCCTTGTTCTTCTTAGCTAATATGCGAGACGGAAATGCGTGACGCAGGCATCGGTGCGCGCCGCGTAAACGGATACCGTCCTCAAACCGCGCGGCCGGTTCAAGTTCAGATGACGAAGAAGCCATGCGTGCCGTCGCGTTCGAGTTGTGCGACGAGCCCGTATTCCCATTCGAGATACGCGTTCATTGCCTCGTGCGCGTTATCTGTGCCTTCATACGGCCGCTGGTAGCGATCGATACGCGGCGAGACCAGTTGCGCGTCGCCTGTTTCGATGGGCAAGCCGGCGCGGCTCCATGCGGACGTCCCGCCTTCGAGCACATGCACCGGTTTGCCTGTCAGCGCTGCCACTTCAGGCGCGGCGAACGGGGCGAGGGCGCTCGTCGCGCACGTGACGACGTAGCGTTTTGCGTCAGGCAGGGTGCGCAGATCGTCGAACGTGCCCGTCAAGCGTGAGCGCAACAACCAGCGTGCGCCCGGAATATGGCCTTTTACGTGGTTCGCGCTCGACGTGAAGTCGAGCACCACGGTCTGGCTGGCGGGATCGGCCAGCAGCGTCGCGAGTTCGTCGGGCGAAACCGTGGGCGTCGAAACGACTGGCGCTGGCCTTGAGCTCTTCCATGCACCGGTTTCGGTCAGGTCAGCCGGCGACGCACCGTCGACGACATAGACGTCGATGTTCATCTGCGCGAGCCATGATGCAGTCATGTTTGCGCGCACGCCGTCGTCATCGAACAGCACGACGCGCGAGCCGTGCACCGGTGCGAACATGTCCGTTTCCTGCACGAGCTGACCACCCGGGGCGCCCTGAAAGCCAGGCACATGTGCGCGTTCGTATTCGGCCGGCGTGCGCACGTCGAAGCGATACGTCGTGCGCGAGCGGTCTTCGGCCCAGCGTGCCGTCTCGGAGAGCGTCGTCCGCTGCACGCCCGCCCGTTCAGCGAGCGCCAGCGCCGCATGCCGGGATTGTCCGAGGTCGTGTTCGTTGCGGCCTGCCTGTGGATCGAACTGTCTGCTGCTGCCGTGTTCCAGCATCTGTCCGGCCAGCGTCCAGCCGATTGTGCCGTTGCGAAGTGCGGCGACAGGGTTCGGCAAGCCGGCATTCACCAGCGACTGTGTGCCGATGATGCTGCGCGTTCGTCCCGCGCAATTGACGATCACGCGCGTTGCCGGATCGGGCGCAAGCGAGCGCGCACGCAACACAAGTTCAGCACCGGGTACGCTGACGCTGCCGGGGATGTTCATCGTCTGGTACTCGTCGAAACGGCGTGCGTCGAGCACCACGACGTCTTCACCGTTCTGCAGCAATGCATCGACGGCCTCCGCCGACAGCGAAGGGGTATGCCGCTGTGCTTCGACGAACTCGCCGAACGCCTTGCCTGGCACGTTCACGTCGCGAAACACTTCGCCACCTGCGCGAATCCAGCCGTCGAGGCCGCCGGCAAGCAGGGTGACATTCGCGTAACCGAGCCGCGCCAGCCGCTCGGCAGCGCGTTCGGCGAATCCTTCGCCGGCATCGAGCAGCACGATGGGAACGTCGCGACGTGGCAGGCGCGTCCAGGCTTCCAGTTCGATTTTCGACAGTGAAAAGTTGGCCGCAAAGAGCGGATGACGTTGCGCATGCGGATCTTCCTCGCGCACATCGAGGAGCGCGATCTCGCGTTTTGCCAGCAGTGCCTCGCGCACGTCTTCGTAGGTGCGCACGGGAAATGACTTCATGAATGTTGAGCTTCCTTGCTGAGATCCCAGATATTTGGCAGGGCTTCGTTCGAATAGCCCGAGACGAACGATCGGGGTGGGCCGTCCAGCGGATACGTCGAACGATGAACCGCACCGATGTTCGCGCCATAGACGTGAATGCTGACCGATACGCGATCGTCGTAGGCGTTCCGCACACGGTGGATGTCGCCGATGGTCGGCGAGACGGCTTCGACCGCGCCGCGTTCCAGCCGTATCTCATCGCCGGTTTGTTGCAGGGTACCGTTGTCGTCGCGCTCGTATGGCGCAGCCAGTTCTGCGCCACGCAGCACGCCTATCAGGCCCCACACCCTGTGGTCGTGAATCGGGGTGCTCTGTCCCGGCCCCCAGACGAAGCTGACCACCGAGAAGCGCTGGCGCGCATCGGCGTAAAGCAGGAACTGCTGATAGCGATCGGGCGAGGCCTGCGCGTAGGCGTCGGGCAACCAGTCGTCAACCTGAATGAGTTCGCGCAGCGCATTCGATCCCCGCTGGATCAGGTCGGCTTCGCGGGTGTTCGTTTCGACCAGTTCTGCGATCTGGCCCACAAACTGGCGCAGTTTTCGAATCGCCATCAGTCGAGCAACCCCGGTTCGGCTTCGAGCAGGCCTTCATACAGGCTCTCGAAAGCATGTTGCGCACCCCCCGGCCGTCCGACCTGGGCATGCGTGAGGGCGGCGACCTCGTGCGGAATCGGTTGTGGCGTGCCGGCTGCTTCGGCCAGCAGCTGCGTGTGGCAGGCGTTCTCCAGCGCGATGTACCACCATGCCGCGGCCTCGATCGTCGGCCCCGCGGTCAGGATGCCGTGGTTTTTCAGAACGACCGCCTTGTAGTGGCCAAGCGCTGCCGCGATGCGCGCGCCTTCGGTCGTATCCAGCACGACACCTTGAAAGTCGTCGAATAGCGCGTGATCCTCGTAGAACGAGCACGAATCCTGCGTGAGCGGGTCGAGCTTGCGGCCGAGTGTCGACCACGCCTTGCCATGGAGCGAATGCGTGTGCGCGGCTGCGACGATGTCTGGCCTCGCTTCATGAATCGCAGCATGAATGGCGAAGGCGGCCTGATTCACCGGACCCTCGCCGATCACGATCTCGCCCTCGCTGTTGACGAGCAGCAGGTCCGATACGCGTATCCGCGCAAAGTGCCGGCCAAGGGGATTGACCCAGAAATGATCGGTCCATTCGGGGTCGCGCGCGGTAATGTGGCCAGCGAGGCCCTGTGCAAAGCCATGGCGGGCAAAGAGGCGAAACGCGCCGGCCAGCCGTTCCTGACGATGACGGCGTTCTTCTGCCAGCGTCCTGACCGGGAAGGCGTCATCGAACCAGAACTTGCGCGCGGGCGCCTCGCGAAAGGCGAGGGCGGGTGCATCGGTGAGAGCGGTGCTCATGGTCGTCGGTCCCGGGTTCAGGCGGCGTGGCGAGCGCGGGACGTCAGCTCACGCGTCGCTGGAATCAACTCGCGGCCATAGTCGATCGCGTCTTCCAGCGGATCGAAGCCACGGATCAGGAACGTGGTGACGCCCAGTTCGTAATACTCGGCAAGCGTCTGTGCCACCTGGGCCGGTGTGCCGACGAGTGCAGTCGAGTTCGAGCGGCCGCCGATTTCCTTCGCGACAGCTGTCCACAGACGCTCGTCCGCACGCTCGCCGTCGCCTGCGGCGGCAAGCAGGCGGCGCGCGCCTTCGCTTTCCTGCGGACCGCCGCGGGAGAAACCCTGCTCGACACGCAGACGGCGCGTTTCGGCGAGGATGTGTTCGGCGCGCTCCCACGCGGCTTTTTCGGTCGACGCGAGAATCGGTCGGAACGACACCGAGAAGCGCACCTTGCGGCCGTGTTTCGCCGCTTCGGCGCGCACGCGCGTGATCTGCTCCAGGACCTGTTGTTTGGACTCGCCCCACAGCGCGTACACGTCGGCGTGCTTGCCCGCGACTTCGAGCGCGGGCGCCGACGCTCCGCCGAAGTAAATCGGCACGTGCGGCAACTGCTTTGGCTTGACGTCGGAGTACGCCTGTTCGAAGCGGTAGAAGCGGCCGTCGTGATTGAAGGGTTTGTCTTCAGTCCACACGCGCCGAAGGATCTGCAGATACTCGTCGGTGCGTGCGTAGCGCTCGTCGTGGCTCAGATAGTCGCCGTCGCGACGCTGGTCCGCATCGCTGCCGCCGGAAATGAAGTGGACGGCGAGACGCCCACCCGACAATTGATCGAGCGTCGCAATCTGGCGCGCAGCTAGTGTGGGCGCCACAAAACCGGGGCGGTGCGCCAGCATGAAGTGAATGTGCGAGGTGACGGTCGCGGCATAGGCGATCGTCAGCGTCGCATCCGGGCTGGTGGAACCATGGGGAACGAGAATCCTGTTGAACCCCGCGTTTTCATGCGCCTGCGCAAATGACTTCAAATAGTCGATGTCGATGACAGCGCCTTTTGGCAGATGTGTTTCCGATACCTTGTGTTGCTGGATCATGCCGATGAATTCGACGCTCACGTTGGCTCCTTGCCGGGTATGAGATCCCGGCGCGCATGTTGCGGTCCGAGAAGTAGTGCGCGTCAGGGATGAGCGCGCCTGCCGATCGAAAACAGGCTATCACCGGGGTATGCAGGATTTAAATAGTAAATTCAGATAAAGATATGGGATGTGCATGTTATGGCGAAGGCGGCTGTGCTCACTGGAGGCACGCGTGAATAGACGTACCCGCAACTATCCCTGGCCGCTTTGCTAAAGAATATTCACTGGCGGCCGAAAACAGCTGGTATGGATAAACCGAAAATTACGGTCGCCGATGTGATCAACTCCGTTGGTGAAACCCTGCGCACTATTTGCAATGCACGAGGCATTGAACTCAGGGATGTCGACGACGAGCTTATCGACAGGCTTTTGTCGAACGCGTTCGAGGAATACCTGGCCGATGAAACGAAGGCAGGCGACTCGTTGAACGTCCCGCGCAAGTAGACCAGCACGCATTCACCTCGGACAAAGGGAAGCCAGCAACGTCGGCTGTTGATCGTTGATGGTTCCCGCGGTTGTCCAATTCGATTTGAGATGAACACGGATTCTGCGCCCCGTGTCCTGGCGACTGGATTGGCTGCCTTGCCTGCCGGATACCTTTCCGGGCGCCGATCCGGTGCACAACAGGCCGAGATTGCGAAAACCGGCTTCTACGTCGAAGTCGCTGTCATTGCGTTGCACGCGTGAGTGAGCGCAAAAGCCGTCCTGCATAAAACCCCGCTGTCTTTCTCGAGCGATCTGTCTATACATGTAGACCGGTCGCAGGCATCGCTCACTTGCGGTTGAAATCCGGATTGAAGACTGGATTGCCGCGAAATTACAGGGAATCAGCCGTGGAGCGACACCCTTTCAGTTAACTCCATCCAGGGTAAACGAGGTGATTTGTTAACTTGTCTATACATATCCGATCACATAAAGTCGCCCTTGGATCGTGAGGTGCTGTCTTTGGCCGTTCGCGATTGGGGGCCGCCGTACGTGAAAGCAGGCGGCCAGATTTCGTAGCCGGCGACGGGCGCAAGCCGCGTCGCCGTCAGTCTTGAGGCTCTCAATGTCTGCATCAAAGGCCGGCACGCAGCGGCGTGTCATCGCTGAGCGTCGCACCATCGACTACATCCCCGACGCCGAACGACACGGCGGTCTTGCCAGCCAGTTCACGCTATGGCTCGCGGCGAACCTGCAGATCACCGCGATTGTCACGGGGGCGCTTGCGGTCGTTTTGGGTGGGGACGTGTTCTGGTCGCTGATCGGCCTCATGATCGGACAGGTGCTGGGCGGCTCAGTCATGGCGTTGCACGGCGCACAAGGCCCGCAACTCGGCCTGCCGCAGATGATTTCGAGCCGGGTGCAATTCGGCGTCTACGGCGCGGTCATTCCGATCGTGCTGGTGTGCCTGATGTATGTCGGTTTCTCGGCGAGCGGTTCTGTGCTGGCTGGCCAGGCGGTCGCGCAACTGCTGCACGTGGACGACGCGATCGGCATCGTCGTGTTTACGGTGGTGATCGTCGGCTTCACGACGTTCGGCTATCGCGTGATTCATGCGGTTGGCCGTGTAGCAAGCGTGATCGGCGTGATCGCGTTCGTCTATATGTTCACCCGATTGCTGATGGGTCACGATATCAGCGCACTGCTCGCGAACCGCCACTTCACGCTCAGCAGTTTCCTGCTGGCGATGTCGCTGTCGGCATCGTGGCAGATCGCATTTGGTCCTTACGTGGCCGACTATTCACGCTATCTGCCTTCGTCGACCTCTCCGCGCAAAACGTTCTGGACGATCGGACTCGGTTCGGTGATCGGCGCGCAGGTGTCGATGGTGTTTGGCGTTTTTGCTGCCGCGCTTGCCGGCAAGCAGTTCTCGCATCACGAGGTGTCGTTCGTCGTCAGCCTTGGCGCGAGCGGCGCGATTGCCGCGCTGCTGTATTTTACGATCGCCTTTGGCAAGATCACGATCACGACGCTCAATGCGTATGGCAGCGTGATGTCGATCGCGACGGTGGTCAGCGGCATTCGCGGCGAAGAGCGTCTGTCGGCGCGTCACCGGATCGTCTACATCCTTGCCATGGTCGGCATCGCGATGTTGCTTGCGCTCGCCGGGCGTCACGCTTTCCTTAAGGAGTTTTCGTCGTTCATCCTGTTCCTGTTAGCCTTCTTTACGCCGTGGAGCGCGATCAACCTCGTCGACTATTACTTCATCACGAAGGACCGCTATGACGTTCCTGCGCTATACGACCCGAGCGGTCGCTATGGCCGCTGGAACATGACCGGTATCGTCGTGTACGTGGTGGGCGTGCTGGTGCAGTTGCCGTTCATCTCGAGCGCTTTCTATACAGGCCCGCTGGTGGACCGGCTCGACGGCACCGACATTTCATGGATCGTCGGCCTGATCGTGCCGGCCGTTATCTACTTCTTCGCGGCGCGCCGCAACGCGCACCGCGCGCCTGAGCGGCTGATTCTCCCGACGGCTCCGGTGCACGCGCCCCACGTCGCGCCCAGATAGCGCGGCACGCGCGTCGCCTTTCGGCGCATGACTCATCCTTCCGTTTTTCCGCATTGCACGGCAGCCTTTAAGGCGGCTTGCGCTTCGTGGTGCGAGTGACCTGTTCTACGTGAGGTGTGTGAATACGTTCCGCTTGCGGCATTCTTTGCCGGGCCATGAATGAAACACCGCACGATGACCGATCACTCGATGCTCACCTGCGAGTCATCCACGGCTCCGCAATGCCGATGTGTCTTTTCGTGCGATGAAATAATAATCTCAAAAAAGGGTTGACGGCCCCTGAGTCGCATCGCATAATTCGCCTCCCTTCTGATGAGGGGCGCGAAAAAAGCAGCTGCAAGGCAGCTGCTTGCCAAGCGGATCGATCTTTAAAAATTAACAGCCGATAAGTGTGGGCGCTTGATGGCGGCGCGCTGGCGGGCTCTTCGGGGCCGGTCAGGACAGGCGAAGG